>NZ_JBIUWM010000002.1:0-261565 GCF_044743445.1 Pseudomonas sp. NPDC087615
GTTGCCGTCATCGCTCTCTTCGGCGTAACGCATGATGTCGTTGGAGATCAGCATCATTGCGTTCCATGGGCGGATACGGCCCATGACGCTGGCTTCGCTGCTGTCTTCATTGGCGAAGTTGTAGGAGAAATCCCACTCTTCCGACAGGTATTTGCACAGCAAGCGACCGGCGTTGATGTGCAGCGCCTCGGACATTTCGCTGCGGTGGTCGGAGATGTTCGGCAGCACGCAGATGCCGCTGGTGAAGATCGGCTCGAACACGAACGAATGACCGCTCTTGCCGTCATGCTCGTCCATCGGTTTGGTGTCGAACGTCTTGTTCATGTACGAGTGCTGCTGGGCGAGGCCGAATTCCGAAGCCATGCCCGAACCGGTACCGCCGCCGGCACTGAAGATCGAAAAATACAGGCGCGACTGGTTGGCCTTGATGCCGCAGCTGTCGATCAGGTAGGAGTGGATCATTTTCCAGTCAGGGCTGGAGAAACGCTGGGTGTCCTTGTTGAGGATGATCTTGGCCAGGTACTGGCCGAGGATCGGCGCGTTACCGGCGCCACCGGCGTGGACTTCGGACAAGTCCATGATTTTCATTTTGCTGTAGTCGCGCAGGAAGCCGCTTTTCTCGCCCTTGCGCGAGAAGCGGATACGCCCGGCGATGTCTTTGTCGAGATCGCCGAGCATCACCAGCGGCTCAACCAGAAACACCGGTTTGCTCGCTTTGTTCTGGCCGATCCGCAGGTTGTTTTTGATCCACTGAGCCGGGCTGTAGCCCTTTTCGGCGTAGCGCTTGTCCGGCGACAGGCGATCTTCGTTATTGAATTCGTTGAGGTAGAACTTGCGCGCGTTGTAAACCAACTCGGCCACGTCGAGGGCGATGTTGGAGCCGCAACGACCGAGGCCGATCAGGCACACCGACGGGAATTCCTGATCGTTGTGCTGTTCGTTGTCGCCTTCCAGGTGCGGCGGACGCGGGAACACCAGATCACGCAGGCCGTCGAGGTTGTCGAGGATACGGTCGGTATTGGTTTCGGTGAAGTACAGGTATTGCTGGGTTGAGAGCGGGCGCGAGGGAACCAATGGCTTGGACGATGACGGGCTGTTCGCAGCGGGGCTCGCGGTCAGATCGGATACCGCTGTGGCGGGATTGTTTTTAGAAGTCATTGTGCGCCATATACCTGGACTGGTTCGGCTCGATAACCAATGTCAGCGAACCTCACGGAATAAGATCTCGCGTCTTTTTTGCGCGAATTGAGCCCGAGCGTCAGGGATTTGGCCTGACTGTCGCTGGGGGGAATCCTTTCCTGATCGATGATGAATCGGCCATTATTCGGCGATCTTTAATCAAAAGGAGGCTAAATGATGTCAACGCTACCTTCGTTGGGATTCGCCGGAATCGGTCTGATGGGCCTGCCGATGTGTCGGCGCCTGTTGGCGGCGGGCTATCCGCTGACGGTGTGGAATCGCAATCCGGCCAAGTGCGCTGCGCTGGTCGACGCCGGTGCCCGACAAGTCGCCAGCCCGGCCGAACTGTGCGAACACGCCGAGGTGGTGATGCTGTGCCTGGCGGATACGGCGGTGGTGCGTGAGGTGGTGTTCGGCCCGGCCGGCGTTGTCGAGGGCGCGAAGCACGGTCAGTTGCTGGTGGACTTTTCCAGCCTTGAACCGACGGCGACGCGTGAGATGGCGGCTGAACTGGCAGACAAAACCGGTATGCGCTGGATGGACTCACCGGTGTCCGGCGGCGTGATCGGCGCCGAGGCGGGCAGTCTGGCGATCATGGTCGGTGGCGATGCGGCGGACCTTGCGCGCGTGCGCTCGGTGCTGCTCAATCTCGGTCAACGTGTTACGCACATGGGTGGCATCGGTGCGGGACAGGTGACCAAAGCCTGCAACCAGATGATCGTCGCCTGCAATGCACTGGTGATCGCCGAAGTGGTGGCGCTGGCCGAACAGGCCGGGGTCGATGCAAGCCTGATTGCCGAAGCGCTGGCCGGTGGTTTTGCCGACTCCAAACCGTTGCAGATCCTCGCCCCGCAAATGGCTGAAAGCCGTTTCGAACCGATCAAATGGCATGTGCGCACGCTGCTCAAGGATCTCGACACGGCGGTGAAATTCTCTCGCGAGCAGGGTTCGGCGACGCCGATCAGCGGATTGGCCGCACAACTGATGCGCCTGCATGGGGCGCAAGGCTTTCTGGAGAAAGATCCTGCGACGCTGGTGCAAATGTACCGCGCGCCAGAATCAACGGATTGACCGCAGGTGAATGTTTGCGCTGATTGATTTCTTCCAGTACCGGGCGCAGTTCGTCCATTGGTACCGGACGACTGAGCAGGTAGCCCTGAATGAAATCGCAGCCCGAACGCTCGAGAAATTCGTACTGCGCCAGGTTTTCCACGCCTTCGGTGACCACCTGCAAATGCAGGGTGTGCGCCATGACGATGATCGCCTGGACGATCTCCATGTCCGCCGTGGCTTTGGGGATGTCCAGAATGAAGGAACGGTCGATCTTCAAGGTGTTGAGCGGCAGGCGCTTGAGGTAGGCCAGCGATGAATAGCCGGTGCCGAAATCGTCGATCGACAACGACACGCCGAGGGCACGGATCTGCCGCAGTAGCACGAGTGTGTTGGCAATGTTGCCCATCAGGGCGTTTTCGGTGACTTCCAGTTCCAGGCGCTCCGGCGCGACACCTGCCGTGCGCAACGCACTTTCGATTTCGTCGGGCAACGCTTCCCGTGTGAGATTGAGCGGCGAGCAGTTCCAGGCGATTTTCAACGCTTCGCAGCCATGGCGCGACAACTCGCCCAGGTCCTTGCAGGCACGGCGCAGCACCCAATTGTCCAGTTCGGCGATCAGACCGTTGTTTTCGGCGATGCTGATAAAACGGTCCGGCGTCAGCAGACCCTGTAACGGATGCTGCCAGCGGATCAGCGCTTCGAGCTTGGTGACCCGACCGGTTTTCAGTTCGAAAATCGGTTGGTAATACAGCATCAGACCGTTTTCTTCACCCAACGCCTGGCGCAGTTCTTCCTCCAGTTGCAGCTCCATGCTGGCTCGGCTTTTCAGGTTGGAATTGAAAAAATGCAGGCCATTGCGCCCCGCGCCCTTGGATTGATACAGCGCCAGATCCGCGTGTTTGAGCAGTTCCTCGCAGGTGGAACCGTCGTCGGGATACAGACTGATGCCGATGCTGGTGGTCATTACCATGCGCCGTCCGGCCAGCTCTATCGGCTCTTTCATTCTCAGCATGATGCGTTGAGCCATGTTGCGTGCTTCTTCACGGTCGTTCAGCCCGATCAGGATGCAAAACTCATCCCCGCCAAAACGCGCGACTACATCGTCATGGCTGCGCACTGAGCCTTTGATGTGATTGGCAATCACTTTGAGCAATGCATCGCCGGCGTCGTGACCGAGGCTGTCGTTGATGCGTTTGAAGTGGTCAATGTCGAGAAACATCACCGCGAGCATGCCTCCCTCGGTGGTTTTCTGGCTGAGTTTCTCGGCGAAGATCTGGTTGAAGCCGCGACGGTTGATCAGGTTGGTCAGGGCGTCGTAGTTGGCCGCTTGTTGCAGCGACATACGCGCTTGATCAAGTTGGCTGAGCAGGGCGTTGACCCGGCGCAGGTCGTGTTCCTTGTTCTGCAGTTTCTTGTCGGCCAGCGCGGCGCTGATTGCACTGCCCAGGATCAGCAAGATGATCAGCGCCACGGTCAGGCCCAATTGCAGGTGGTTGGTTTCCGCTGGCAGGGGCGGGACGTTGCCCGGTGGCAATACCCATTTCAACGCGGCCATCGCGGTGAAGTGCGTACTGAAAATACCAGCGCCGAGGATCAGCGCGGCGCCGTACTTGAGCATCTGATGAAACAGGCCACTGCCTTCGCGCAGATAGCGCGCCACCCACAACGCAGCGAAACTGGAACCCATGGCGATTACGATCGACAGCACGAACAAGAACGGTTGGTAGTAGAGGGGGGCGTTCGATTTCATGGCTGCCATGCCAACGTAATGCATACCGGCGATGCCAAGCCCGATCAGCAGGGCGGTTTTGAGGCAATGCACCAGACTCGGTTGCGCCTCGCTCAGCGTGTGCATCGCCAGCCATGAGGCCAGTAGCGCAATCAGCAGGGAGAACAGGGTGATCGGCAAGTCGTAGTGGATTTCGATCGGGGCCTGGAAGGCGAGCATGCCGATAAAGTGCATGGCCCAGATGCCGCCGGCCAGACACGTCGCGCCGACCCAGCGCCACACCCGCTGCGAGCCCGGGGCTTCGGCGTGACCGACTCGTTCGGCCATGTCGAGGGTGGCAAAACTCGCGGCGCACGCGACCAGATAGGCCACCAGCATCAGCAAGGGGTTGTGTGTGCCATTGAATATGACCTGCCCGCTCTCCGGCAGCTCGGCAACAAACTGCAAACCAAGCCACTCCATAGCATGCCCCGTCTCTGAAGTCGTCACTACCGCGCGGTTAACGCAGGCGAATGTCTGGAGTATAGAGGCGGTTTTTGCTGCAGAAGCCGTAGTGGCACATTGGCGGTAATGATTTCGGCATTACCGCAATAGCGATTGGCGCTAAGCGTCAGGCGATCTTTTCCAAAGGGATTTCGGCCCAGCCCTCTTGCAGTGGCGGCAAGCCGAAGCGGGCACGGGCGGCGTCGCAATCGGGGTTGTGTTCACCGTTTTCCCAGGACGCCTCGAACTCGCGGCAGGTGCTGGAGCGCTTGTCGTAGATCGTGCATTGCACCGTACTGCCGACTTCGCCAGCCAACGAGGTGCAGCGCGGTGGTTTGCGGTCAGTGCCGATCATTGCCACCCGGCTTGGGGTGATTTGCGTGACCAGTTCATCGGGGACTGTACCGCCAGAGGATGAGCACTCACCCCAAAAGAAAGACACACGAAAATGGGAACAGCAGGCACCGCAATTCAGACACGGACTGACTTCGGACATGGGCGGGGGTATCAAAGGGATTGATCGGAAGATCCGGACGGATCCGGCGGCCATTCTAGGCTTCGCCACGGGCTTGGGAAGGGGGGCGCGGAACTATTTTTTTGTGGCAGGTTTTTTCGACAAAAGCCCCGGTTTTCGGGGGATTGCAGCGTTATCAAGAGTTTACGTTTCGTTACAGTGCCATGGCCCGATATCAGGCAGACGAATGATCACAGACAGCCCCTGTGCGGCTGACTAGATTGCAGGTTCCGGGCTCGGATGCGTCGGCAGTGAAGCCCTATAACAATAAAGAGACGGACCCATGCAGAACTCGACCCAAGCGGCGAATGCCTGGCGCATTCTGTTCCTGCTGTTCCTCGCCAACCTGTTCAACTTCTTCGACCGCACCATCCCGGCGATCATCATTGAGCCGATCCGCATGGAATGGCACCTCAGCGATTTTCAGTTGGGGATCATCGGCACTGCCTTCACCATCGTTTATGCCGTCGCCGGCCTGCCTTTAGGGCGCATGGCCGACACCGGTTCGCGTAGCAAACTCATGGGCTGGGGTTTGGCGACGTGGAGCGCGTTGACCGCCGTCAACGGCTTGGTGGGCAGTTTCTGGAGCTTCCTGATCGTACGCATGGGCATCGGCATCGGCGAGGCGAGTTACGCGCCGGCGGCCAACTCGCTGATTGGCGACCTGTTCCCGGCCCATCGTCGGGCGCGGGCCATGGGCATCTTCATGCTGGGCCTGCCACTGGGGTTGCTGTTGGCATTTTTCACCATCGGCGCGATGGTCAAGGCGTTCGATAGCTGGCGGGCGCCGTTCTTCATCGCTGCTGTGCCGGGGTTGATCCTCGCGATTTTCATGTTTTTCATCAAGGAGCCCAAGCGCGGCGCTGCCGAAGCCGTGCAGGTTTCCCAAGAGAAGGTCGACAAGCCGATCCGTCGCGTTCTGGCGGTTCCGACATTTCTGTGGCTGGTGATGGCCGGGTTGTGCTTCAACTTCGCCACTTACGCCTGTAACTCGTTTCTGGTGCCGATGCTGCAGCGCTATTTCCTCATGCCATTGCAGGATGCGGCGGTGGCGACGGGATTGATCGTCGGCGTCACCGGGTTGATCGGCCTGACGCTTGGCGGCTGGATCGCTGACAAGATTCATCAGCGGGTGGCCAGTGGCCGACTGTTGTTTGCGGGGTTCAGTCTGATCATCTCGACGCTGTGCACGGCGTGGGCACTGCATGCCGGGCGAATCGAAATAGGTGTGTTTGTCGCGGTGTTCAGTGTCGGTTGGCTGTTTGCCTACAACTTCTACACTTGCGTGTACACGGCGATTCAGGACGTGGTCGAACCGCGCCTGCGGGCCACGGCGATGGCGTTGTTCTTTGCCGGGTTGTACCTGCTGGGCGGTGGTTTGGGACCGGTGGTGGTAGGCGGGTTGTCGGATCATTTCGCGCACACGGCGATGTTGGCCGAGGGTGCTGAGCAAATGACCGAGGCTTATAAAGCCGTTGGCTTGCATGACGCCATGTACCTGATTCCGGTGGCGCTGTTTTTGACGATGGTGTTTCTGTTTTTGGCCTCTCGGTGTTTTGTTCGCGATGCCAAGCGGATGAAGGAGGGGTTGGTGGCTGTCGTTGAACCTGATGGAGCAGTGGCGACTGCATAATCGCTTTCGCGAGCAAGCCCCACCATTTGAAATGCATTCCAAAGTGGGGCTTGCTCGCGAAGAGGCCGACAGCATCACCCTGTTAATTGCCCGCCAAACAAAAAGGCCCGCATCACTGCGGGCCTTCTTGTTTTCAGCGGTGGGGCGGGGCGGTTTAACCCGCTACCAACACCCGGATCGCTTCCAGGCGCAACGCCGCTTTATCCAGCATCGCCAGGCCCTGCTCACGCTGCTCGCGCAAGGCAACCAGTTCGCTGTCACGCACGGTCGGGTTGACCGCTTGCAACGCGGTCAGGCGCGCCAGTTCTTCGTCGGTGTCGGCCGCCAGGCGGCGGCGAGCCTCGGCCACGCGTTCGGCGTGACGAGGGGTGATCTTGTCTTCACCGGCGTTGATCCGTGGTGTCAGTTGATCGCGCTGGGCCTGAATGAACTTGTTGGCGCTGGCACGCGGCACGCTCTCCAACTGATCGTTCAGGGTTTCGAACGACACGCGTGCCGACAGGTCGTTGCCGTTGGCGTCGAGCAGGCAGCGCAATGCGGCCGGCGGCAGGTAACGGCCCAGTTGCAGCGAGCGCGGAGCAACCACTTCGCTGACGTAGAGCAGCTCCAGCAGCACGGTGCCCGGTTTCAGCGCCTTGTTCTTGATCAGTGCGACGGCGGTGTTGCCCATCGAACCGGACAACACCAGATCCATACCGCCCTGCACCATCGGGTGTTCCCAGGTGATGAACTGCATGTCTTCACGCGACAGCGCCTGGTTGCGGTCGTAAGTGATGGTCACGCCTTCGTCGTCGCCCAGCGGGAAACTGGCGTCGAGCATCTTCTCGCTCGGCTTGAGGATCAGGGCGTTTTCCGAATGGTCTTCGCTGTCGATGCCGAACGCGTCGAACAGGGTTTCCATGTAGATCGGCAGGGCGAACTGATCGTCTTGCTCAAGGATGTCCTCGACCAACTGATCGCCTTCGCCCGAACCGCCGGAGTTGAGTTCCAGCAGACGGTCGCGACCGGTGTGCAGCTCTTCTTCCAGACGCTCGCGCTCGGTACGCGCTTCGTCGATCAGCGCTTGCCACTCGCTATCGTCAGCTTCTTCGAGCAGCGGCAGCAGGCGCGAGCCGAACTGGTGCTGCAGGGCGTTGCCGGTCGGGCAGGTGTTGAGGAACGCGTTCAGCGCTTCGTGGTACCACTGAAACAGGCGCTCTTGCGGGCTGGTTTCCAGGTACGGCACATGCAGTTCGATGATGTGCTTCTGGCCGATTCGGTCGAGACGACCGATACGCTGTTCCAGAAGATCCGGGTGCGACGGCAGGTCGAACAGCACCAGGTGGTGAGCGAACTGGAAGTTGCGACCTTCACTGCCGATTTCCGAGCAGATCAGCACTTGTGCGCCGAATTCTTCATCGGCGAAGTAGGCGGCAGCGCGATCACGCTCAAGGATGTTCATGCCTTCATGGAACACCGTGGCCGGGATGCCGGAGCGCACGCGCAAGGCGTCTTCCAGATCCATCGCGGTTTCGGCGTGGGCGCAGATCACCAGCACTTTGGTGCGCTTGAGCATTTTCAGCTGATCGATCAGCCATTCGACGCGCGGGTCGAATTTCCACCAGCGTTCTTCTTCGCTGGCATCCGGCTGGGCCTGGAAGCTGACTTCCGGGTACAACTCGGCATGATCGCCCAGCGGCAGTTCCAGATATTCGTCCGGGCACGGTAGCGGGTACGGGTGCAGTTTGCGCTCCGGAAACCCCTGCACGGCGGCGCGGGTGTTACGGAACAGCACGCGGCCGGTGCCGTGGCGGTCAAGCAGTTCACGCACGAGGCGAGCGCTGGCTTCGGTGTCGCCATCGTTGACCGCGGTCAACAGGGCTTCGCCTTCGTTGCCGAGGAAACCATGAATGGTCTTGTGTGCTTCAGGCGACAGACGCCCTTTGTCGAGCAGTTCCTGCACGGCTTCGGCCACCGGGCGATAGTTCTCGCTCTCGGCGCGGAATGCGGCCAGGTCATGGAAACGGTTCGGATCAAGCAGGCGCAAACGGGCGAAGTGGCTGTCCTGACCGAGTTGTTCCGGAGTGGCGGTGAGCAGCAGCACGCCCGGGATTACTTCAGCCAATTGCTCGACCAGCGAATACTCGGGGCTGGCCTTTTCTTCGTGCCAGACCAGGTGGTGCGCTTCGTCGACGACCAGCAAGTCCCAACCCGCGGCGAACAAGGCGTCCTGCGCCTTTTCGTCGTCGACCAGCCATTCCAGCGCGACCAGCGCCAGTTGGGTGTCTTCGAACGGGTTGGTGGCATCGCTTTCGATGAAACGCTCTTCGTCGAACAGTGCAACTTGCAGGTTGAAGCGGCGGCGCATTTCCACCAGCCACTGGTGCTGGAGGTTTTCCGGCACCAGGATCAGCACGCGGTTGGCACGGCCCGAGAGCAGTTGGCGATGGATCACCAGACCGGCTTCGATGGTTTTACCCAGGCCCACTTCGTCCGCCAGCAAAACCCGCGGCGCGATACGGTCGGCGACTTCACGGGCAATGTGCAACTGGTGCGCGATCGGCTGCGCACGCACACCGCCCAGGCCCCAGAGCGAAGATTGCAACTGGCGGCTGGTGTGTTCGAGGGTGTTGTAGCGCAGGGAGAACCAGGCCAGCGGGTCGATCTGCCCGGCAAACAGACGGTCGCTGGCCAGACGGAACTGAATGAAGTTCGACAGCTGGGTTTCCGGCAGTGTTACCGCTTCGTTCTGCGCGTTGAGGCCTTGATAGACCATCAGCCCATCGACATCGTCGACTTGCTGCACGGTCATCTTCCAGCCTTCGAAGTGGGTAATGCTGTCACCCGGCGAAAACCGCACGCGGGTGAGGGGCGCATTCCGTAGCGCGTACTGGCGGGTTTCGCCAGTGGCCGGGTAAAGCACGGTCAACAAGCGGCCGTCCTGTGCCAGAACGGTGCCTAAACCAAGCTCTGCTTCGCTGTCACTGATCCAGCGTTGCCCCGGTTGATACTGCTGCGCCATGCTGCCTGACTCCCACCTTGAAAAAGCGGGCTATCTTAACGGAATGAGGCCCCGAGGCCAAAGGATTAGGAGCCGCGCCCAGCTTTTATGTGTTCAGGGAAGATTAGGCCATGCGTCGGTTTCAGGAAGTGGCAGGGCACCTGTGAGTGCCAATCCGGTCACAAGTTTGCGACCGACGGCTCAAGCCATGATCGCTCAAGCCGATAGCCTGCTGACAGGAGACCCTCTATATGCTGCCACCGATGCTCCCCCTGAGCGCTGTGCCGATCACTTCCCAGCAGGACCCGATCCGCCAGCGCCCGGACATTCCTCCGGTGGTGCCGGTGCAGGAAAGCTCCAGCGAAAGCACGATCGACCTGCAAAAGCGCGACCCGGAAGAGGCCGCGCTGCAATTGCGCGAGGAACAGCGCCGTCAGCAGGAGCGCGAGCGTCGCCGCCGCGAAGCGGATGAAGACCCCGAAGAACATCTCGCCGTGCCAGGCACAGAACTCAATGCCGACAACACCGTGCCGGTGGTGCCGCTGATGGAAGATCAGCCGCGTCAGGGCATGTGGGTTGATATCGAGATCTGATGGCTGGTCAGCGCTGACGTCAGGCTGCATTATTGACGCAGTCCTGCCGGTGATCTGGCAGTTGTGTTTTCTTCAAGCGATGCATCGAACGCCATGAGCCAAGACGACAAGCTGATCGACCTCAGTACCGAACGCGCCAAACGCGTGCATGACCTCAACGAGAAGCGTCTGAATGAAGTGCGCAATGCCTTCGAACAGGCCATGCCGTTGGGAAAAGCCAAGAAAAAGTCGAAAAACAAACCGAAAAAGCGTTGATCTCCCCCTGCATCCTTTGATGCAGGTCAGTTATTTTCCCGCCTTTACTCCTCTTCTTCAGTGGCATTGACCTCGGTCAATTTCCGCGCCTGCCTGATTGGTTAACTTAGCTCCATCGCAGCAGAGCAGGGGCCAGGAGGCCAGTCATGTTTTTCGATAACGTGGTGTTTGCCGGAGTCCTGACAGTGGGCCTCATGGTTCTGTTTTTTGCAGGGTTTGGATTTTTTATCTGGAAGGATGCGAATAAACGCAAGAAGTAGGTTCTTCTGGATTGATGAGCACGCAAGGCATTTTGGGCGACTTCGGTTGCCCTTTTTTTTGTGTGCTTGTCGGCCAGCGGGCCAACCATGCTTTGGTCGGTGTATACGTTTTGAAAGGTGGGCTTGCTCGCGAAGAGGCGGCCCAATCGCCCCATCTCTGCCAGTGTTACCTTTTTCCCGAGATGAACAAAAAAGGCGCGATCCTCTCGAATCGCGCCTTTTTCATTTTCTGCTGTCTATCAGCTACCCAGCACCTTGGACGCCAGCCAGAACAATCCGGCCGACAGTGCCACGGTTGCCGGCAGGGTCAGAACCCATGCCAGCAGGATGGTTTTCACCGTCCCGCCTTGCAGGCCGCTTTTGTTGGCGACCATGGTACCGGCCACGCCCGAGGACAGAACGTGGGTGGTGGACACCGGCAGGCTGAAGATGTTGGCCAGGCCAATCATGCTTGCGGCGGTGATCTGGGCTGACATGCCCTGTGCATAGGTCATGCCTTGCTTGCCGATCTTCTCGCCGATGGTTTTTACCACGCGCTTCCAGCCGACCATGGTGCCCAGACCCAAGGCCATGGCGACCGCCAGAATTACCCAGAACGGGGCGTATTCGGTGGTGGTGGTCAGATCTTTACGCAGTTTGTCCAGATCAGCTTTTTCGCGAGCCTGAAGGCCCGGCAGCTTGGCGACTTTCTTCGCAGTGTCGTCCAGGCAGAGCAGATAACGACGCACTTCGATGCGGCTGTCGGCCGGCAGGGAGTGGTAGTCCGCTACACCCTTGAGGGTGTGGAGCAGGGCGGAGATGGTCGGTTCGGTCTGCTGCGGGTTGCAGCGGAATTTCTCCGGCAGGTCGCCTTCGACACTTTTGCCCAGGGCCAGGAACTCGCCGAGGGTTTCGGCGTTGCGCTGGTAGAACTGGCTCAGGTGCAGGGTGGCGTCGCGGGTACGTTCGATCTGGTAAGTGGTGCTGTTCAGGTCGAGTACGAACTGAGCAGGCACTATACCGATCAGGACCAGCATGATCAGGCCGATGCCTTTCTGACCATCGTTGGAGCCGTGCACGAAGCTCATGGCCATGGCTGACATCACCAGTACCAGGCGATTCCAGAATGGCGGGTGCTTCTTGTCGTCGATCTTGCGGCGTTGTTCCGGTGTCTTGTGCATCTTCGACAGCGGGCGCCACCATTTCAGGCCAACCAGCACCAGGCCTGCAACCAGGAAACCGGCCATTGGCGAGAACACCAGCGAGGCGCCGATATCGATCGCTTTCTGCCAGTTAACCCCGTCGGCCAACGGAATATCGTTGATCAGGGCGTTGGCGAGGCCGACACCGAGAATCGAACCGATCAAGGTGTGGGAACTGGAGGCGGGAATACCGAAGTACCAGGTGCCAAGGTTCCAGGCGATGGCCGCGGCGAGCAAGGAGAACACCATTGCCAGGCCATGGCCCGTGTTCACATTGATCAGCAGTTCAACCGGCAGCAAGTGAACAATGGCATACGCCACGCCAACGCCGCCCAGCAGCACGCCGAGGAAATTGAACACACCGGAAAAGAACACCGCCAGGTGAGGCGGCATGGCTTTGGTGTAGATAACAGTGGCTACCGCGTTAGCGGTGTCATGAAATCCATTGATGAACTCGAAGGCGAGGACAAACGTCAGGGCGAGCAAGAGGCTCACAAGCACCCAAGCATCCAGTCCGCTGAATAAATCGATCATGAAGGTTTTCTGACCCGGTCGTAAGGGGGCGCGATTATGCCAGAAAAGTCTCGAAATCGATGCCCTACCTGCTCATTGGTAACATTCTTCTTCGATTTAATTTGTTGCAGAGCGTTAAAACCCAGCGTTACGCAGGGTTTTTTAATCTATTGGTTTTATTGAGAAAAACCACTGAAGGTGAGCGTTTTTCAGGCAGTGTCGCGGGCTCAAACGCTTGTCTGAAATATCTCTGAAACCTGTCTGAAGCATGCCATTGGCCTTTAGGGCGGTGCATAGCCGCCGCTGCCCGCGGATAGCGGGCGCGCAAGGCATCGTCGATACACCGCGCTTGTAGCCGGTGCGCGCACGACCTTCGAAATAATCAAAACCCGTGGCTCATGGCTCTTCGGCTTTGAGTTCCTTTTCGATCTTTTCAATCTCTTGCTTGAAGACCTGATCCTGAACGGTGGCGCGCTTACGCCAAGGCTTGCGCTCCGGTTCGGGCTGAGCGGCGTAGGTGGTGACTTCCCCGCCGTAAACTTCCTTGTAACGTTGTTCCTGGCGCTCAAGTTCCGCGCGCAGTTCGTCTTTCGTCACAGTGCTACCTGTTTGAGTTGAGATAAATATCTGGTGAAACGCACTGCAACGAATCAATTGAACAGACCCGTCGAGCGCGCCACGCCTGAACAGGCATTGGTGGCATCGGCAGGGCGATCAAGACTTCCGTGTTACAGGCGGCTACGGCACCAGATTAAAACTGACGCAGCATCAGTTTCCTGTTTCAGCGAGCGCTGGCGTTGCATGAATAATGAGCGTCAAGCGCTGGCTGGGGCTGACGACGATGGATATCGCGAAAGCCAGTGGCGACCTTGCTGATTAAAAAATCGCGGCCTCACTGGTGTGCATTATAGCGGCCGATTCAGGAATGACTATCTTTGCCAAGTTAAAAACGGTTCTGGATGTGTGATTGTTTTGTTACTCGCAACTTTTGTCGCTAGTTGAAGTGCAGGTAAATCGTTATTTGCCACGCGTTCTGTTTTTGGCGCCATTTACTCGATCAACTAAGGGGGCGATTCAGTGTGTCAGCGAAGTTGGGCGAGCGGATCAAGCGGTGATGCGGGCCTGTGGGTTTGTTGCGATTATCGGTCGGCGGTTCGATAATCGCCCGATCTTGAGGGGCGTTGCTTGTGTATTGGCCCGCGAGCCGTTTGTATAGCCACTGATCCGAGCCGGATAAAGGACCTGAAATGAACGATCAAATGCGTAACTCCTTCACCTCCGTGGCGCCGCCGATCGTCGCCTCGCCGGCCAAGCGGATCCAGGCGTTGACAGGCGATCCGGATTTCATGACCTCGCTGGCCCGTGGCCTGGCCGTGGTGCAGGCGTTTCAAGAGCGCAAGCGGCACCTGACCATCGCCCAGATCAGCCACCGCACGGAAATTCCCCGTGCTGCCGTACGCCGTTGCCTGCACACCTTGATCAAGCTCGGCTACGCCACCACCGATGGCCGTACCTACTCGTTGCTGCCGAAAGTGCTGACCCTCGGCCACGCTTATCTGTCCTCAACGCCGCTCGCCGTCTCGGCTCAGCCTTACCTCGACCGTATGAGCGAGCAACTGCACGAAGCCTGCAACATGGCCACGCTCGAGGGCGACGACATTCTCTACATCGCCCGTTCGGCGACGACTCAACGGCTGATTTCGGTGGATTTGTCAGTGGGCGGGCGCCTGCCGGCCTATTGCACTTCAATGGGCCGCATTCTGCTGGCCGCGCTGGACGACACGACCTTGGGTGAATACCTCGACCACGCCGAACTCGTGGCCAAGACCAGCCGCACGATTCACACGCCCGAGGCGTTGCTCGAATGCCTGCAAGAAGTGCGGCAGCAGGGCTGGTGCATCGTCGACCAGGAACTGGAGCAAGGGCTGCGTTCGATAGCGGTGCCGGTCTACGACGCATCGGGCCAAGTGGTGGCGGCGCTCAACGTCAGTACCCACGCCGGCCGCGTCAGCCGCAGCGAGCTGGAACAGCGCTTCCTGCCAGGCCTGCTCAGTGCCAGTCGCGACCTCAGTGCGCAGTTGTTCGCCTGATGAAGCTGTTCGATAAACGCACAGTGTTGCGTTTATCGAATTGACGCTAAAACCCTCGGATCATTAATGTCGCGGCAGCGTCATCCGGCGCTGACGTCAATGGCCTCGCCGGACTGCCGACCCCCATAATAATGACAAGAGGCAACTCCCCATGTGCACGTTCCCCGACTGTCAAAGCTTTAGCCCGTGTTGCCGGGTTCACCGCAACGCCTGATTCACACCTTCTATTCTTGTGACCGTGCCGCTCTTTGGCCGGCCCCCGTTCGACTGCGTTTTTTGCGTGGAATAAAAATAATGAACCAGCCTCAGTCCGCTGTAGGTCAATGCCTCGACGTGCAGACCTTCATCAATGCCCAACCGATCTCGCGCTACCAATGGCGGGTGGTGATCCTGTGTTTTCTGATTGTGTTCCTCGATGGTCTCGATACCGCCGCGATGGGCTTCATTGCCCCGGCGTTGTCCCAGGACTGGGGCATCGACCGCGCCAGCCTCGGCCCGGTGATGAGCGCTGCATTGATCGGCATGGTGTTTGGCGCCCTCGGTTCCGGCCCGTTGGCTGACCGTTTTGGGCGAAAAGTCGTACTGGTGGGCGCGGTCCTGCTGTTCGGTGCATTCAGCCTCGCGTCGGCGTACAGCAGTAATCTCGACCAACTGCTGGTGCTGCGCTTTTTGACCGGCCTGGGTCTTGGCGCCGGGATGCCCAACGCCACCACGCTGCTCTCGGAATACACCCCGGAGCGCAAGAAGTCGCTGCTGGTGACCAGCATGTTCTGCGGCTTCAACCTTGGTATGGCTGGCGGTGGATTCATTTCGGCGAAGCTGATTCCAGCGTTCGGCTGGCACAGCCTGTTGCTGATCGGCGGGATTCTGCCGCTGATCCTCGCCGTCGTACTGCTGTTCTGGCTGCCGGAGTCGGCGCGTTATCTGGTGGTGCGTAACCGTGGCACCGACAAGGTGCGCAAGACCTTGGCACCGATTGATCCTGTCGTCGTCGCCCAGGCCTCAAGCTTCAGCGTGCCGGAACAGAAAACCGTCAAGGCACGCAACGTGTTCGCGGTGATTTTCTCTGGCACCTACAGCACCGGTACGCTGCTGCTGTGGCTGACCTACTTCATGGGCCTGGTCATCGTTTACCTGCTGACCAGTTGGCTGCCGACGCTGATGCGTGACAGTGGCGCGAGCATGGAGCAGGCAGCGTTCATTGGCGCGTTGTTCCAGTTCGGTGGAGTGTTGAGCGCGGTCGCTGTGGGATGGGCGATGGATCGGTTCAATCCGCACAAGGTCATCGGCACGTTCTACCTGTTGGCCGGCGTGTTTGCCTACGCGGTAGGGCAGAGCCTGGGCAACATCACGCTACTGGCGACGCTGGTGCTGGTGGCGGGGATGTGCGTGAACGGTGCGCAATCGGCAATGCCTTCGCTGGCGGCACGGTTCTATCCGACTCAAGGGCGGGCGACCGGGGTGTCGTGGATGCTGGGGATTGGTCGGTTTGGCGCGATTCTCGGGGCCTGGATGGGCGCGACGCTGTTGGGGCTGGGCTGGAACTTTGAGCAGGTTTTGACGGCGTTGGTGATTCCGGCGGCGTTGGCGGCGGCGGCTGTGGTGATCAAAGGGATAGTCAGCCACGCGGATGCGACTTGAGTTTAAAGGGGAAGAACATTTGTTGAATGTTCTGGCCCCTTCGCGGGCAAGCCCTTTCCCACATTGAAATGCATTTCAAAATGTGGGAGCGGGTTTGCGCCGGGCGGCGTTCCGACGAAGCTTTTGCTGTCGATTGTTAGGGTGGTAACAATCTGTTCGATAAACGAACACTCAGTCGATTATCGGATTGTTTGGCGATTTTCCCAGGCTTAATCTGCAGTGACTCCGGCGCTGAACCTCGCGCCTTTTTATCACTGGCGATTCATTACAAAAACAGGAGCCCGCTCCATGGCTGAGATCCTTTCGCTGCACGACGCGGTGAAGCAATTCGTCAACGACGGCGACACGGTCGCGCTCGAAGGCTTCACTCACCTGATCCCTACGGCAGCGGGTCATGAAATCATTCGTCAGGGCAAGAAAGATCTGACGCTGGTGCGGATGACGCCTGACCTGATCTACGACCAACTGATCGGCGCCGGTTGTGCACGCAAGCTGATTTTCTCCTGGGGCGGTAACCCGGGTGTGGGTTCGCTGCACCGTCTGCGCGACGCGGTCGAGAAGCAGTGGCCGCACCCGCTGGAAATCGAAGAACACAGCCACGCCGACCTGGCCAATGCTTACGTGGCTGGCGCCTCCGGCCTGCCGTTCGCGGTGCTGCGGGCTTACGCCGGTTCCGACCTGCCGAAGGTCAATCCACTGATCAAGTCCGTCACTTGCCCGTTCACCGGGGAAGTGCTGGCGGCGGTCCCTGCGGTACGCCCGGACGTCACCGTGATCCATGCGCAGAAAGCCGACCGCCAAGGCAACGTTCTGTTGTGGGGCATTCTCGGTGTGCAGAAAGAAGCGGCACTGGCCGCCAAACGCTGCATCGTCACCGTGGAAGAAATCGTCGACGACCTCAAGGCTCCGATGAACGCCTGTGTCCTGCCGACCTGGGCCCTGAGCGCGGTTTGCCACGTACCGGGCGGTGCACATCCGTCCTACGCCCACGGTTACACCGAACGCGACAATCGTTTCTATCAGGCGTGGGATCCGATCGCCCGTGACCGTGAGACGTTTACCGCATGGATCAACGAATACATCCATGGCTGCGCTGACTTCAGCGAGTTCCAGGCCAAGTTGGCCGCTGCTTCGGAGGCCAAATAATGACGTACTCCACCAACGAAATGATGACCGTCGCGGCGGCCCGTCGCTTGAAGAACGGTTCGGTGTGCTTCGTCGGCATCGGCCTGCCGTCGAAAGCTGCGAACCTGGCGCGCCTGACGTCATCGCCGGACGTGGTGCTGATTTACGAATCGGGCCCGATTGGCGCCAAGCCCAGTGTGTTGCCGCTGTCCATCGGTGACGGTGAGTTGGCGGAAACCGCTGACACCGTCGTACCGACCGGTGAGATTTTTCGCTATTGGTTGCAGGGCGGGCGCATCGACGTCGGTTTTCTCGGCGCCGCGCAAGTGGACCGTTTCGGCAACATCAACACCACGGTGGTCGGCGATTATCACGCACCGAAAGTGCGCTTGCCGGGTGCCGGTGGCGCGCCGGAAATTGCCGGCTCGGCGAAGAGTGTATTGATCATCCTTAAACAGTCGGCGCGTTCGTTTGTCGACAAGCTCGACTTCATCACCTCGGTCGGTCATGGCGAGGGTGGCGATTCACGCAAGCGTCTGGGCCTGCCGGGTGCCGGACCGGTCGGCATCATTACCGACCTGTGCATCATGGAGCCGGAAGCGGGGACTCACGAGTTCGTGGTCACCGCGCTGCATCCGGGCGTCACCCGCGAACAAGTGGTTGCCGCCACCGGTTGGGCGATCCGGTTTGCCGACGACGTTGAAACGACTGCGGCACCGACTGACGTCGAACTGACCGCGCTGCGCGATCTCGAAGCGCGCACCGCCGCCGCCCATGGCCAGGCACCGGGAGAAGCATGATGCGTGATGTGTATATCTGCGATGCGATTCGTACGCCCATCGGCCGTTTCGGCGGTGGTCTGTCTGCCGTGCGTGCCGATGATCTCGCCGCCGTACCGATCAAGGCGTTGATGGAGCGCAATCCGTCCGTGGACTGGAGCGCGATCGACGAGGTATTCCTCGGCTGCGCCAACCAGGCCGGCGAAGATAACCGTAACGTCGCACGTATGGCGCTGCTGCTGGCTGGCTTGCCGGAAACCGTTCCGGGCGTAACGCTCAATCGTCTCTGCGCTTCGGGCATGGATGCGATTGGTACGGCGTTCCGCGCCATCGCCAGCGGTGAGATGGAGTTGGCGATTGCCGGCGGCGTCGAGTCGATGTCCCGCGCGCCGTTCGTGATGGGCAAGGCCGACGCGGCGTTCTCTCGCAACATGAAACTGGAAGACACCACGATTGGCTGGCGTTTCATCAACCCTTTGATGAACGCTCAGTACGGCGTCGATGCGATGCCGCAAACCGCTGATAACGTCGCCGACGACTATAAAGTGTCGCGCGAGGATCAGGACGCTTTCGCCCTGCGCAGCCAGCAACGGACTGCCGCCGCACAGGCCGCCGGCTACTTCGCTGAAGAAATCGTCGAAATGCGGATCGCCCACAAGAAGGGTGAAATCGTGGTCAGTCAGGACGAACACCCGCGCGCCGACACCACAATCGAAGCTCTGGCCAAACTGAAACCGGTCAACGGCGTGGGCAAAACCGTCACCGCCGGCAATGCCTCGGGCGTTAACGACGGCGCCGCGGCGTTGATTCTGGCCTCGGCTCAAGCCGTGAAAAAACATGGCCTGACTGCCCGCGCCAAAGTGCTGGGCATGGCCAGCGCCGGTGTCGCGCCACGCGTGATGGGCATCGGCCCGGTGCCGGCGGTGCGCAAACTGATCGAGCGCCTCGGCGTGGCGGTCAGCGATTTCGACGTGATCGAACTCAACGAAGCGTTCGCCAGCCAAGGTTTGGCGGTGCTGCGTGAACTGGGGCTGGCGGACGATGCGCCGCAAGTTAACCCCAATGGTGGGGCGATTGCCCTGGGGCACCCGTTGGGCATGAGCGGTGCGCGCCTGGTGCTGACCGCGTTGCATCACCTGGAAAAGACCGGTGGCAAGAAAGGTCTGGCCACCATGTGCGTCGGTGTCGGACAGGGTCTGGCCCTGGCCATCGAACGCGTTTGACGCACAGCGGCAAGAACAAGAACTGAGGAAAGCGAAATGACTGACAAGCCTGGTTACCGTCGCCCGCAGGAAGGCACCCAGCCTGAGTACCTGCACCCGACCTATCAATCGACCAATTTGCGCTCGCCATCCAAGCCTTTGGTGCATCTGCCGCATTCGCTGTCGGAGATCACTGGGCCGACCATCGGTGCCGAGCGCGTGGCTGAAACCGACAACGATCTGACTGCGCAGCACAGCGGCAAACCGCAGGGCGAGCGCATCATCATCCACGGCCGTGTCCTGGATGAAAACGGTCTGCCGGTGCCGGGGATTCTGGTGGAGATCTGGCAGGCCAACGCGGCCGGTCGCTACAACCACCCGCGCGACCTGCACGACGCACCGCTGGACCCGAATTTCACTGGCACCGGCCGCACCGTGACCGACGCCGACGGCTGGTACCAGTTCCAGACCATCAAGCCCGGCGCCTATCCGTGGGGCAACCACCACAATGCCTGGCGCCCGGCGCACATCCATTTCTCGCTGTTCGGGCCGAGCATCCTCACCCGGCTGGTGACGCAGATGTATTTCCCCGGTGACCCGTTGCTGGCTTACGACCCGATCTACAACTGCGTACCGGACACTTCGGCCAAGGAGCGTCTGATCGCTGCTTTCGATCTGGAAAAAACCATTCCTTCCTATGCTCTCGGTTACCGCTGGGACATCGTGCTGCGCGGCCGTGAAGCCACGCCGATGGAGAAATAAAATGCCCCTGACTGCAACCACGTCCCACACCGTCGGGCCGTATTACCACATCGGCCTGACCTGGCTGAACCGCGAACACCTGGCTGTCGAACAAACCCTCGGCGAGCGTGTGGCGATCACCGGGCAAGTCGTCGATGGCAACGGCGACATCGTCAACGACGCCATGCTTGAAGTCTGGCAAGCCAATGCCGCCGGCAAATATGACCACCCGGAAGACGAACAAGACAAACCGCTGGACCCGCACTTCGAAGGTTTCGGTCGCGTTCCGGTGGATGCCGAAGGACGCTTTCGTTTCACCACGATCAAACCGGGCACAGTCGAGGGTTTGAAGGGCTCGACCCAGGCGCCGCATCTGGTGGTGTTGGTGTTTGCTCGCGGGTTGGTGAAGCACTTGCTGACGCGGATTTACTTCGAGGGCGATCCGGCGAACGTGAATGATCCGCTGCTCGAATGCGTACCGGCCGAGCGCCGTCGGACATTGCTGGCCAAGCCGGATGCGGCGGGTGTGTATCAGTGGAATGTGGTTCTGCAGGGCACTGATGCCGAGACGGTGTTCTTCGATTATTGAAGAACGCCTCCCCGCGGATCGTCCCCGCGCTCTGCAGGGGACGGATATCTCCGTGGAACGGGAGTGTTGCAAAGTATGTCTAGACTCTCACTGTCCCTATTGAGTGAAAAACAATGACAACCACCACTTCCCATTACACCGGCGAAGAGCGCAGCAAGCGTATCTTCGCCATCGTCGGTGCCTCGTCCGGCAACCTTGTCGAATGGTTCGACTTCTACGTCTACGCCTTTTGCGCGATCTATTTCGCCCCGGCGTTTTTCCCCTCCGACAACCCCACGGTGCAGTTGGTCAACACCGCGGGCGTGTTCGCCGCCGGGTTTCTGATGCGACCGATTGGTGGCTGGATCTTCGGTCGCCTGGCGGACAAGAAGGGCCGCAAGGCCTCGATGATGATCTCGGTACTGATGATGTGCTTCGGCTCGTTGCTCATCGCCTGTCTGCCGACCTATAACACCATCGGCGTATGGGCGCCGTTGCTGCTGTTGTTCGCGCGGTTGCTGCAAGGTCTGTCGGTGGGCGGCGAGTACGGCACCACGGCGACGTACATGAGCGAAGTGGCGCTCAAGGGGCAGCGCGGGTTTTTCGCCTCGTTCCAGTATGTGACGTTGATTGGCGGGCAATTGTTGGCGGTGTCGCTGGTGGTGATCCTGCAACAGTTCCTGACTGAAGAAGACCTGCGTGCTTACGGCTGGCGGATTCCGTTTGTGGTCGGCGCGGCGGCGGCGGTGATTTCCTTGCTGCTGCGACGTTCGCTGAAAGAAACCAGCAGCAAGGAAATGCGTGAAAACAAGGACGCCGGCAGCATCACCGCGTTGTTCCGTGACCACAAAGCGGCTTTCATTACTGTGCTGGGTTACACCGCGGGTGGTTCGCTGATTTTCTACACGTTCACCACTTACATGCAGAAGTACCTGGTGAACACTGCTGGCATGCACGCCAAGACCGCCAGCTACATCATGACCGGCGCGCTGTTCTTGTATATGTGCATGCAGCCGCTGTTCGGCATGCTCGCCGACAAGATCGGCCGACGTCATTCGATGCTGTGGTTCGGCGCCCTCGGTACGCTGTTGACCGTGCCGATCCTGCTGACGCTCAAAAGCGTCAGTAGCCCATTCCTGGCCTTTGTGCTGATCACGTTGGCATTGGCCGTCGTGAGTTTCTACACCTCGATCAGCGGTCTGGTGAAAGCTGAAATGTTCCCGCCCGAGGTGCGCGCCCTCGGCGTTGGCCTGGCGTATGCGGTGGCGAACGCGATCTTCGGCGGCTCGGCGGAATTCGTGGCTTTGAGCCTCAAGGCCGGCGGCATGGAAAACGCCTTCTACTGGTACGTTACGCTGATGATGGCGGTGGCCTTCCTGTTCAGCCTGCGCTTGCCGAAACAGGCTAAATATTTGCACCACGACCTCTAACCCGAAACGCGCGGGCCAATGTGGCCCGCGCCAGCAAGGACTTCTATGACTCAGCGACCGGGCAATCAATTGTTCGATGCCTATTTCACTGCCCACGATATGCGCGAAGTGTTCTGCGATCAGGGCCGTGTGCAGGCGATGCTCGACTTCGAAGCGGCACTGGCCCGGGCCGAAGCGCGTGTGGGGTTGATTCCGACGAGTGCTGTTTCACCCATTGAAAACGCCTGCAACGCCGGTCTCTATGACTTCGCCGCGTTGGGCGAGGCGATCGCCACGGCGGGCAACTCGGCGATTCCATTGGTCAAGGCGTTGGGCAAGCAGATCGCCGCAACGGATGCCGAGGCCGAGCGTTATGTGCATTTGGGCGCCACCAGTCAGGACGTAATGGATTCCGGGCTGGTACTGCAATTGCGTCAGGCGCTGGCGTTGATCGAACGTGATCTGGCACAACTGGCGAACTCGCTGGCGATCCAGGCACAACGTTACGCCGCAACACCGCTGGCCGGGCGTACCTGGTTGCAACACGCGACGCCGGTGACCCTCGGCATGAAGATCGCTGGATGGCTGGGCGCTGTCACGCGCAGTCGTCAACGTCTGCGCGAACTCAAACCACGTTTGCTGGTGCTGCAATTCGGCGGCGCGTCGGGGACACTCGCAGCGCTCGGTGAACAGGCCTTGCCGATTGCCCAAGCCTTGGCCGAAGAACTGCAACTGACCATGCCGGAACAGCCGTGGCACACCCAGCGCGATCGCGTGGTGGAGTTCGGCGCGGTACTTGGATTGATCGCCGGCAGCCTCGGCAAGTTCGGGCGCGACATCAGCCTGTTGATGCAGACCGAAGCGGCGGAAGTTTTCGAACCCTCGGCGCCGGGTAAGGGCGGTTCTTCGACCATGCCGCACAAGCGCAACCCGGTCGGGGCGGCGGTGCTGATCGGCGCGGCGACGCGGGTGCCGGGCCTGGTTTCGACATTGTTCAGTGCCATGCCCCAGGAGCACGAGCGTAGCCTCGGTCTGTGGCATGCCGAATGGGAAACCCTGCCCGAGATCTGTTGCCTCGTTTCGGGATCACTGCAACAGGCGCGATTGCTCGCTGACGGCCTGGAAGTGGACGCCGCACGCATGGCCCGTAACCTCCAATTGACTCAAGGGCTGGTGTTGGCCGAAGCGGTCAGTATCGTCCTGGCGCAACGGGTCGGTCGCGACACCGCGCATCACTTGCTCGAACAATGTTGCAAACGTGCAGTGGCCGAGCAACGGCATCTGCGTGCCGTGCTCGGTGACGAGGCAAACGTTACCGCCCAACTGAGCAATGCTGAACTGGATCACTTACTCAACCCCGCCCATTACCTCGGACAGGCACACGTCTGGGTCGAACGGGCGGTGGCCGAACACAACGCTTTGACTGTCTGAAGGAGAGGGCTGTGGCTTTCGTTCAACTCGCCGATGGCGAACTGCACTACAACATTGAAGGCCCGGTCGATGCGCCGGTGCTGGTGCTGTCCAACTCGCTGGGCACTGACCTGCACATGTGGGACGCGCAAATGCCGGCGTTCACCGAGCATTTTCGCGTGCTGCGGTTCGACACCCGTGGCCACGGCCAATCGCTGGTGACGCCAGGGCCGTACAGCATCGAGCAACTGGGCCGCGACGTGCTGGCGCTGCTGGATGCGCTGCACATCGAGCGCGCGCATTTCTGCGGTCTGTCGATGGGCGGCTTGATCGGCCAGTGGCTGGGGATCAACGCCGGGCACCGTTTGCACACGCTGATCGTGTGCAACACCGCTGCGAAAATCGGCGAGCCAGCGGTGTGGAACCCGCGCATCGAAACCGTATTGCGTGACGGCGCGGCAGCGATGGTCGCCCTGCGTGATGCCTCGATTGCCCGTTGGTTTACCCCGGATTTTTCCGCGGCCCAGCCGGCAGCGGCCCAGCAGATTACCGACATGCTCGCGGCCACTTCACCTGAAGGCTACGCGGCCAATTGTGCGGCGGTACGTGATGCCGATTTTCGTGATCAGATCGCCTCGATCACTGTGCCGTTGCTGGTGATCGCCGGCACTGAAGATGCTGTCACGCCGCCGTCTGGCGGGCGTTTCATTCAGGAGCATGTACGTGGGGCCGAGTACGCCGAGTTCTACGCGGCGCATTTGTCCAACGTACAGGCCGGTGCGGATTTCAGTGATCGCGTGTTGGCTTTTTTGCAGGCTAACTGAGGACGTTTTTGTGGACGAGAAACAACGTTACGACGAAGGCATGCAAGTGCGCCGTGCGGTGCTGGGTGATGCTCACGTTGATCGCAGCCTGACCACGCTGACCGAGTTCAACTCGGAGTTCCAGGAGATGATCACTCGCCACGCCTGGGGTGATATCTGGACGCGTCCGGGGTTGCCTCGCCACACCCGCAGCCTGATCACCATCGCCATGCTGATCGGCATGAACCGCGAAGGTGAGTTGAAACTGCACCTCAGGGCCGCAGCCAATAACGGCGTGAGCCGTGACGAGATCAAGGAAGTGATCATGCAGAGCGCGATCTATTGCGGGATTCCTGCGGCGAATGCGACGTTCCATCTGGCCGAATCGGTTTGGGATGAACTGGGTGTTGAATCCCGAGAGTGATCTAGCCTGCTCCCCAAGTTGAAAAACGATCAACTGGGGGAGCAGGCGTGCGGTTACAGCAAGCTGATCGGATAGCTGACGATCAAACGGTTCTCGTCGAACTCGTTGTTGCTGAAGTCGCGGCGAATGGTCGAGTTGCGCCACTTGACGTTCATGTCCTTGAGCGCACCGCTTTGTACGGTGTAACCCAGTTCCGATTCACGTCCCCATTCCTTGCCATCGGTGGTGGTCGCGGTATGCACATTGTCGCCGCTGATGTAGCGGTTCATCAGGGTCAGGCCCGGCACGCCGAGGGCTGCGAAGTTGTAGTCGTGGCGCAGTTGCCAGGAGCGTTCCTGGGCATTGTCATAACTGGCGTTGTAGCTGTCGTTGGCCAAGGTGCCGCCGCTGGTGCCGTTGACCCGCATCCACGCGCTGTCGCCGGTGAGTTTTTGCAAGCCGACGTAGAAGGTGTTGCCGCCGTATTTAGCTGAGAACAGACCCGACCAGGTCTTGTTGTCCAGATCGCCAGCGCGGGCGCTACCGTCGTCCTTGCCGTAGAAGAAACCGAGGTTGGCGCCCAGGGTCCAGTCGCCCAGCGGCTGGCTGTGGATCAGGTTGATGTATTGCTGGCTGTAGATGTCCTTGAGTTCGGCATTCCACAAACCGATTTGTGTGCGTTTTTCATTGAACACATATTCGCCGCCCTGGAAGTTGAATCGATCGGAGGTGAACGCCGCTTTGCCGGACATCGACATGTCGCTCATGCTGCTGTCGTCGCGCGGGCTGTTGGCGCGGAACTGGCCGCCGTAGAGTGTCAGGCCGTCGATTTCCTTCGAGGTGATCTGCCCGCCACGGAAGGTTTGCGGCAGCGAGCGACCGTCGTCCGAACGCAGGATCGGCAACACCGGCATCCACTCGCCGACTTTCACTTCTGTCTGGGAAAACTTCGCTTTGAACGCCACGTTGGTGCGCCCGAAGTTGTCCGCCGGGCGGCCGTCATGATCCAGCGGCAGCAACTGCGTACCGCCAGTGCCTTTACCGCCATCGAGCTTCACCGAATACAGGCCCAGCACGTCCATGCCGAAACCGACGGTGCCTTGAGTGAAGCCGGATTTGGCGTCAAGGATGAAGCTTTGTGTCCACTCTTCAGCCTTGCCCTGAGCCTTGGTCGGGTTGGTGAAGTTGCGGTTGATGTAGAAGTTGCGCAGGTTCAGGTTGACCTTGGCGCCTTCAACAAATCCGGCTTCTTCAGCCGCAGCGGGCAGCGCGGCGCCGGCCAGGGCCAAGGCGATCAGGCCAGGAAATACGTAAGGCGCAGGGGAAGCTGTCATGGATTGGATCTCTCTGGTTTTTGTAGTCGAACGGGGGCGCTGCCGCCACTTTCGGGGTGCAGATATGGAATGCAATTGGGGAGACGAAGCGAAGGCGATCAGCCGGAAAGGGCAGGGCGCGGGGGCATGGTGTCGAACCTGTTGTTATTGGTTTTGTGGAGCGAATGGTGCGGGGCGCGGAGGCGGGGTTTCAATCGGGGAAAGCGGGTTTTGGGCGATTATCGAACGCAAGATTGTTCGCGATTTTGTGGTGAGCTGAGGGCCTCATCGCTGGCAAACCACCGATGAGGCCAGTGCCGACAACATCACGTTCTGCCAGACAACAAAAAGCCCACCAAACGGTGGGCTCCTTGTGTCCATCAGATGATCAGAACAGCTTCATCTTCGGTGCTTCTTCTTTCAGCGGTTCGTTCTGCGCGGTTTGCGCATTCCAGCCACCGCCCAGGGCCTTGTACAGGTTGACCGCACTGGTCAGTTGCGCAAGGCGATCGGTGATCAGCGACTGTTGCGCGCTGAACAACTGACGCTGGGCATCGAGGAAGGTCAGGTTGCTGTCGACGCCGATGCGATAACGACGCTCGGCCAGGCGGTAGTAATCCTGGTTGGCCTGCACAAAGTCACGCTGCGCTTGCAACTGATCGGTGTAGGTCTGGCGGGCGGCCAGGCCATCGGCGACTTCCTGGAAGCCGGTTTGAATCGCCTTCTCGTAGTTCGCCACGCCAATGTCCTTCTGGATCTTGGCGTAGTCGAGGCTGGCGCGCAGACTGCCGGCGTTGAAGATCGGCAGGTTGATCTGCGGCTGGAACAGCCACGTACCGGAACCGCCCTTGAACAGGCCGGACAGATCCGGGCTCAGGCTGCCCGCGTTGGCGGTCAGGCTGATGCTCGGGAAGAACGCTGCGCGCGCTGCGCCGATGTTGGCGTTGGCGGCCTTCAGGTTGTACTCGGCTTGCATGATGTCCGGACGACGTTGCAGCAGATCCGAAGGCAGACCGGGCGGTACGTCGCTGAGCAGGTCGTCGGCCAGCGGTTTGGCCGCTTGCAGATTGGCCGGGATACCGGTGCCGAGCAGCAGAGTCAGGCTGTTTTCGTCCTGCGCGACCTGACGGGTATAACGCGCCAATTGGGCACGGGCATTTTCCACCGAGGTACGCGACTGAGCCAGATCCAGTGCCGAAGCGACACCGACTTCATTGCTGCGGCTGGTCAGCTTGTAGCTTTCTTCGAAGGCACCCAGGGTGTCTTGTGTCAGCTTGAGCAGTTCCTTGTCGGCCTGCCAGGTCATATACGCATTGGCGACGCTGGCGACCAGACTGATCTGGGTGCTGCGGCGCGCTTCTTCGGTGGCGAAGTATTGTTGCAGCGCTTGTTCGCCCAGGCTGCGAACCCGACCGAACAGGTCGAGCTCGTAGGCGCTGATGCCGACAGTGGCGGAGTAGGAGCTGGTGATGCCCGCTTCACCGGTCTGCGAAGCCCGCGCCGGAACCCGCTGACGGCTGCCGCTGGCATTGGCCGAAACGGCCGGGAACAGGTCGGCACGCTGGATGCGGTATTGAGCCGCATAGGCATCGATGTTCAGCGCCGCAACACGCAGGTCGCGGTTGTTTTCCAGCGATACCTGGATCAGCTGTTGCAGGGCAGGGTCGTGGAAAAACTGCTTCCAGCCCTGCTCGGCAGCGGCTTGCGCCGGTGCCTGGGCCGGCGAATACGCCGGGCCCTGCGGGTATTGGCCTGCAACCGGTGCTTCAGGCTGCTGATAATCAGGTATCAGCGAGCAACCGCTCAGCACGAAGGCCGCGACGGCGATGGAGAGTAGCGACTTGCTCATTGGCCAGCCTCTTTAGGAGTTTCTTTGGCGTCATCCTTGCCGGCGTTTTTGCGCTGGCCAATGGACGACACGGTGACGAAGAACAGTGGGACCCAGAAGATCGCCAGGATCGTGGCCGTGAGCATACCGCCGATTACGCCAGTACCGATCGCATGTTGACTGCCTGAACCTGCGCCGGTGGAGATCGCCAACGGTACAACACCGAGCACGAAGGCCAGCGAGGTCATGATGATCGGTCGCAGACGCATGCGGCACGCTTCAATCGCCGCATCGCGCAGACTGCGCCCTTGCTCATGCAGTTCTTTGGCGAATTCGACGATCAGAATGGCGTTTTTAGCCGCCAGACCGATAGTCGTCAACAGGCCCACCTGGAAGTACACATCGTTGGACAGACCGCGCAGGCTGGTGGCCAACAGTGCACCAATGATCCCCAGTGGTACAACGAGCATGACTGCGATCGGAATCGACCAGCTTTCATACAGCGCCGCCAGACACAGGAACACCATCAGCAGCGACAGGGCGTACAGCGCTGGCGCTTGCGAGCCGGACAGACGTTCCTCGTAGGACAGACCGGTCCAGGAGATACCGACGCCGGCCGGCAGCTTCTTGGCAATCGCTTCGACTTCGGCCATCGCGTCACCGGTGGAGTAACCCGGCGCGGGAGAGCCGAGCACTTCCATCGCTTCTACGCCGTTGTAACGGGCCAGTTTCGGCGAGCCGTAGATCCACTCGCCTTTGGCGAAAGCGGAGAACGGCACCATGGTCCCGGCACTGTTGCGTACATACCACTTCTTCAAGTCTTCAGGGCTCATGCGAGCGCCAGCCTGACCTTGCACGTAAACCTTCTTGACCCGACCACGGTCGATGAAGTCGTTGACGTAGCTACTACCAAAGGAAATCGACAGCGTGCTGTTGATGTCGGAAAGGCTCAAACCAAGGGCTCGGGCTTTCTCGTCGTCGATTTCCAGATGGTATTGCGGTTCGTCGTTCAGGCCGTTCGGACGCACTTGGTAGAGCACCTTGCTCTGCGCCGCGAGACCGAGGAACTGGTTACGTGCTTGCATCAGTTTTTCGTGACCGATACCGGCGCGGTCCTGCAGGAACACGTCGAAACCGGTGGCGTTACCCAATTCCAGTACCGCTGGCGGGGCGAAGGCGAACACCATCGCATCGCGGAAACTGAAGAAGTGTTGTTGGGCACGCTGTGCGAGCGCGAACACGCTGTTGCTGGCGTCACGTTCGCCCCACGGTTTGAGCATGATGAACGCCAGGCCCGAACTCTGACCGCGACCGGCGAAGTTGAAACCGTTCACGGTGAACACCGACGCCACTGCGCCTGCCTCTTTATCCAGCAGGTAGGAACGCATCTCGTCGACGACGACTTGGGTTCGTTCGGCACTGGATCCGGCCGGGGTTTGCACCTGAGCGAACAATACGCCTTGGTCTTCTTCTGGCAGGAACGCGGTTGGAATGCGAGTGAACAGCCAGATCATGCCGACAACAATCAGCAAATAGGCCAAAAGATACGGGGCTTTGCGCTGCAGCATGTTGCCGACACCGCGCTCATAACTTCTGACGCCGCGGTCGAAGTTGCGATTGAACCAGCCGAAGAAACCTTTTTTCGGCGTGTCGTGCTCACCTTTCGCAATCGGTTTGAGCATGGTGGCGCACAACGCCGGGGTGAAAATCAGTGCAACCAGTACCGACAGGGCCATCGCCGAAACGATGGTGATCGAAAACTGCTTGTAGATCACACCCGTGGAGCCGCTGAAGAACGCCATCGGCAGCAGTACCGCCGACAGAACCAGGGCGATACCGACCAATGCGCCCTGGATCTGGCCCATGGACTTCTTGGTCGCTTCCTTCGGGGACAAGCCTTCTTCGGCCATCACCCGCTCGACGTTTTCCACCACGACGATCGCATCGTCCACCAGCAAGCCGATGGCCAGCACCATACCGAACATGGTCAGCGTGTTGATGCTGAAACCGGCGGCGGCGAGGATGCCGAACGTACCGAGCAATACCACCGGCACGGTCATCGTGGTGATAACGGTGGCGCGGAAGTTCTGCAGGAACAGGAACATCACCAGGAACACCAGTACGATCGCTTCAACCAGGGTTTCAACCACACCCTTGATCGACTCGGTCACCACCGGGGTAGTGTCATACGGGAACACCACTTCCATGCCTTGCGGGAAGAACGGCTTGAGATCATCAATCGTTTTGCGCAGCGCTTTGGCTGTATCGAGGGCGTTGGCACCGTTGGCCAGTTTCACCGCCAGACCAGAAGCCGGTTTGCCGTTGAACTGGGCTGAAATGCTGGAGTTCTCACCGCCCAGGCGCACGTCAGCAACGTCGCCGACACGCACTTGCGAACCATCCTGGTTGACCTTCAGCAGAATAGCCTTGAACTGCTCGGCCGTTTGCAGACGGGTCTTGCCGATGATCGTGGCGTTCAGTTGCTGGCCAGGCAGCGCCGGCAAACCACCGAGCTGACCGGAGGAGACTTGAACGTTCTGCGACGAAATCGCGGCACTGACATCGGACGGGTTCAGGCTGTACTTGTTCAACTTGGCCGGGTCGAGCCAGATGCGCATCGCGTACTGGGCACCAAAGACCTGGAAGTCACCGACACCGGCTGTGCGCGAGATCGGATCCTGCATGTTCGACACGATGTAGTTGGACAGGTCGTCCTTGTTCATGCTGCCGTCGCTCGACACCACGCCGATCACCATGAGGAAGTTTTTCACTGCCTTGGTCACACGGATACCTTGTTGCTGCACTTCCTGCGGCAACAGCGGAGTCGCGAGGTTCAGCTTGTTCTGAACCTGCACCTGCGCGGTGTCGGAGTTGGTGCCTTGCTCGAAGGTCGCGGTGATGGTCATGCTGCCGTCGGAGTTACTTTCCGACGACACATAACGCAGGTTGTCGATACCGTTGAGCTGTTGCTCGATCACCTGAACCACGGTGTCCTGCACGGTTTGCGCCGAAGCGCCCGGGTAGGTCACGGAGATCGCAATGGCCGGTGGCGCAATGCTCGGGTACTGGTTGATCGGCAACTTGAGGATCGATAGTGCCCCGACCAGCATGATCACCAGGGCAATTACCCAGGCGAAAATCGGACGGTCGATGAAGAATTTTGACATGGGTTACTCCCCTTTGCCGCCAGCGGCTTTATCAGCTGCCTGTGCGGGGGCCGGGTTCTTGGTGTCTACATTGGTCGCTTCGGTCGGATTGACCTGAACACCTGGGCGCACGTATTGCAGCCCCTCGGTGATCAGACGATCGCCAGCCTTCAGGCCGTCTTCGATCAGCCATTTGCTGCCGACGGTGCGGCTGGCCTTGAGCTGACGCAGTTCGACCTTGTTGTCGGCGCCGACGACCAGTGCGGTCGGGGTACCTTTGAGGTCGCGGGTCACGCCTTGTTGCGGTGCCAGAATGGCGGCGGCGTTGACACCTGCCTGCAACTGGGCGCGGACGAACATGCCAGGCAGCAGGGTGTGATCGGGGTTCGGGAACACCGCGCGCAGGGTTACCGAACCGGTAGTCGGATCGACCGACACCTCGGAGAATTCCAGCTTACCGTCGAGCTTGTACTGGCTGCCGTCTTCCAGGGTCAGTTTGACCGCAGCGGCGTTGTCGCCGGCTTTTTGCAGGCGACCGCTTTCCAGCTCACGGCGCAGTTCAAGAAGTTCAACTGAAGACTGGGTCACGTCGACGTAGATCGGGTCGAGCTGCTGGATCGTCGCCATCGCGTCGGTCTGGCCGTTGCTGACCAGCGCGCCCTGCGTGACCGAAGAGCGACCGATGCGGCCGGAAATCGGCGCATAGACCTTGGTGTAGCGCACGTTGATCTGCGCGCTCTGCAGGGACGCTTCCGATTGCATGCGGTTGGCCACGGCGGTGTCGTATTCCTGGCGGCTGACGGCCTGCTCATCGACCAGTTGTTTGTAGCGGTCGGAGATCGACTTGGTTGAACGCAGGTTCGCTTCGGCGCTTTTCAGGGTCGCTTCATAGACCGATGGATCGATCTGATACAACTGCTGGCCGGCTTTAACGTCGCTGCCTTCCTTGAACAGTCGCTTGAGAATGATGCCGTTGACCTGTGGGCGAACTTCAGCAATGCGGAACGCACTGGTGCGGCCCGGCAGTTCGGACGTGAGGGTAAACGCTTGTGGTTGCAGGGTGACAACGCCGACCTGAGGAGGCGGAGCGGCTGGGGCCGCTTCTTCCTTTTTACATCCGCTGAGCAGCGATGCCAGGGCGACGGCAGTGACCAGAGCGGTAACAGCTGGCTTGAATTGCATGAAAATCCTCGGGTCAGGCGCGCGAAAAACGCACAAGAAGTGTGGAAGTAAAAAAATCTGCCGGGTGGATAAGTAGCTTGCTAAGGAATATACTTACGTTCATGGTTGTTTGTAAACACCTTGGCGCTGTACCCACCTTGTTACAAAAAACGTCGCAAGGTTCGAAATTGTAGGCCGGGGAGTCGATCCGCGAGAGATCGCCCCCTCTTTATTCATTCAGCGGATATTCAGCCATCCCTGAAACATCCTGTTTGAGGTTTTACTGTCATGGTCCGTCGTACCAAAGAGGAAGCTCAAGAAACCCGCAGCCAGATTCTGGAAGCGGCAGAGAAAGCCTTCTATGAAAGGGGCGTCGCTCGCACGACGCTGGCGGATATCGCGAGCATGGCCGGCGTCACGCGCGGCGCCATCTACTGGCATTTCAGCAACAAGGCCGACCTGGTCCAAGCCATGCTCGATAGCTTGCACGAGCCGCTGGATGAACTGGCCAAGGCCAGTGAGAGCGAGGATGAACTTGACCCGCTGGGCTGCATGCGCAAGCTGCTGATTCATTTGTTTCATCAAGTTGCACTGGACCCGAAGACTCGGCGTATCAACGAAATTCTGTTTCATAAGTGCGAATTCACCGATGAAATGTGCGATCTGCGCCAGCAGCGCCGGACGGCTAGTCTCGATTGCAATGTGCGTATCGGGCTGACCCTGCGTAATGCGGTGAATCGCGGCCAGTTGCCTGAAGATCTCGACACTGCCCGTGCAGCCATCAGCATTCATGCCTATATAGATGGCCTCCTGTATGGCTGGCTGTTAGCTCCGGACAGCTTTGAGTTGCATGCCGAAGCCGAGCGCTGGGTCGATACAGGGTTGGACATGCTGCGCTTAAGCCCCAGTCTGCGCCGATGAAAACAAGCGCGTAATGGGCACAGCTTATGTCAATTGGCCCGCTTTTATATACGTTTGCGGTTCGCAGTTTATAGGTAGCGAGCCACGCATTTTGTAGTGATTTTGTGTCGCCTGTGTGAAGGAATGTTAGCGGCCCCAATACCGGGCACCCAAGAAAAAGCCCCAGCTCTTGCGAGTCGGGGCTTTTGCGTTTCTGCATTAAGACTTACAGCGTCGGATAGTCGATGTAGCCAACCGGGCCTTTGCCGTAAAACAGCTCAGGACGCGGCTCGTTCAGCGGTGCATCGGCCTTAAGGCGTGCCGGCAAATCCGGGTTGGCAATGAATGGCACGCCGAACGCCACGGCGTCAGCCTTGCCGGCCGCCAGCCAGGCATTGGCGCTGTCCTTGGTGAAGCGTTCGTTGGCGATGTACGGGCCACCGAAAGCTGCTTTGAGTTGCGGGCCGAGGCTGTCGGCGCCTTCTTTCTCGCGGGAGCAGATAAACGCGATGCCACGTTTGCCCAGCTCGCGAGCCACGTAAGTGAAGGTTTCAGCCAGATTGTCGTCGCCCATGTCGTGGGAGTCCGCGCGCGGTGCCAGGTGAACACCAACACGGCCTGCGCCCCAGACTTCGATGGCGGCGTCAGTCACTTCCAGCAACAGGCGGGCACGGTTTTCCAGGGAACCACCGTAGTTGTCGGTGCGCTGGTTGGTGCTGCTTTGCAGGAACTGGTCGAGCAGATAACCGTTGGCACCGTGGATTTCCACACCGTCGAAACCGGCGGCTTTGGCATTCTCGGCACCGGTGCGGTAGGCGTCGACGATGTCGGCGATCTCAGCGGTTTCCAGTGCGCGTGGGGTTGGGTAGTCGGCCAATGGGCGCACCAGGCTGACGTGACCTTTGGGCTGGATGGCGCTCGGTGCGACCGGCGCTTCACCATTGAGGTACGACGGGTGAGAAATCCGGCCGACGTGCCACAGTTGCAGGAAAATCTTGCCGCCAGCGCCGTGAATGGCTTTGGTCACGTTAGCCCAGCCGCGCACTTGATCGTTCGACCAGATGCCTGGGGTGTCCGGGTAACCAACGCCCATCGGCGTTACCGAAGTCGCTTCGCTGAGGATTAGGCCGGCAGAGGCGCGCTGCACATAGTACTCGGCCATCAGCGCGTTCGGCACGCGGCCTTCGTCGGCGCGGCAGCGAGTCAGTGGGGCCATGATGATGCGATTGGACAGCTCGACGTCGCCCAGTTTGATCGGATCGAAAATAGTTGCCATGTGTACAACCCTCGTCAGTGAAGTGGTTAATCAGTGGGTAGCAGGGGCCAGATCGGCATTGCCGTTCTGACGGAAAGTAATCAGGGTCACCATCAGGGCGAGCACTGCCAGAGCGGCTGCGGCCAGAGGCACGCTGGTCAGCCCGAAACCGTGGGCGATAACGCTGCCGCCGACCCAGGCGCCAAGGGCGTTACCGACGTTGAACGCGCCGATGTTCAGGGTCGACACCAGGTTCGGTGCAGCCTTGCCGAAGGTCACCACGTTGATTTGCAGTGCCGGTACGGCAGCGAACGAGGCGGTGGCCCAAAGGAACAGGGTGATTTCAGTCGGGATCAACGCGACGCTGCTCCAGCTCAGCACGGTGGAAACCACCGCCATCGCCACGAACACGCCGATCAGGGTGGCGCCGAGGCGTTTGTCTGCCAGTTTGCCGCCGATGATGTTGCCGACCGTCAAACCGAGGCCGATCAACAGCAGGGTCCAGGTCACGCCTTTTGGCGAAACACCAGTGACATCGCCCAGCAACGGGGCGACGTAGGTGAAGAGGGTGAACATCGAGGCTGCGAACAGCGCGGTCATGCTCAGCGACAGCCAGATGCCGGCGCCTTTGAGGGCGGCGAGTTCGGCGCGCATGTCGAGTTTTTCTTCGTCACGCTTGGCCGGCAGGAAGCGGATCAGGCCGATCAGCGCAATTACACCGATGACGGTCACTGCCCAGAAGGTCGAACGCCAGCCGGCTTCCTGACCCAGCGCAGTACCCAACGGCACACCCAGCACGTTGGCCAGGGTCAGACCGGTGAACATCAACGCGACTGCCGAAGCGCGTTTGTTCGGTGCCACCAGGCCGGCCGCCACCACCGAACCGATACCGAAGAATGCACCGTGGCACAGCGCGGTGACGACACGGGCAAACATCAGCACGTTGTAATCACTGGCCATGGCGCAGAGCAGGTTGCCGACAATGAAGATGCCCATCAACGCAACCAATGCAGCCTTGCGCGGCAGTTTGGCGGTGGCCAGTGCCATGAACGGCGCACCGATGGCCACGCCCAGGGCGTAACCGGTCACCAGCCAGCCGGCGCCCGGGATCGACACACCGAGGTCGGCCGCCACATCGGGCAGCAGGCCCATGATGACGAACTCGGTGGTGCCGATGGCGAAGGCGCTCAAGGCCAAAATGAGTAGCGAGAGGGGCATGTGCATCAATTCCTTGGAGGAGCGCTGAGCTCTTTGACGATGGCGTCGAGGAACGCCTGAATCACGTCCTCGTTGCGCTTGAAGAAGTTCCACTGACCGGCCTTCTGGCTGCTGATCAGCCCGGCGCGTTGCAGCGTGGCGAGGTGGGCGGACACCGTCGACTGCGACAGGCCGCAGCGCTGGTCGATCTGCCCGGCACAGATGCCGTACTCGTGGTTGTGAATCTGTTCCGGAAACTGGACTTTGGGGTCTTTCAGCCAGATGAGGATGTCTCGCCGTACTGGGTGTGCCAGGGCTTTTATTATTTCGTCGAGGTCGAGGTTCATGGCTTGGGCTCGTGATGTCTGTAGCGCTATATCGCGATGAGGCGAACTTTAAATCGGTATTTCGCGATATACCAATATGATTTTGATCTGAAGATCATGTAAATCGGTATATCGGGTTATAACGATATGTTGGGTGTAACGATGAAAGCGCAGTGCTAAGCTGCGCCCATGAACTATCTCGCACATTTGCACCTCGGTGGCCAGCGCCCGGGCCAATTACTCGGCAGTTTGTATGGCGACTTCGTCAAAGGCCGGCTGCAGGGGCAGTTTGCGCCCGAGGTCGAGGCGGCCATCCAGTTGCACCGGCGGATTGACGTCTTCACCGATCGCCATCCGCGGGTGGACATCGCGTTGCGGCGGTTTTCCGCTACTCGAAGACGTTACGCCGGGATCGTCCTCGACGTTTTTTTCGACCATTGCCTGGCGCGAGACTGGCGTTTGTACGCCGACCAGCCGCTGGAGCAGTTCACGACGGACGTCTATCGAGTGCTATCGCTTGAGCGACAACTGCCCGAGCGTCTGGCGAAGATCGCGCCGCACATGGTTGCCAATGACTGGCTGGGGTCGTATCAGGAGTTTGAAGTGCTGGAGCAGGTGTTGCGTGGGATCTCCCGACGCTTGACCCGGCCGGAAGAGTTGGCGGGTGCGATGCAGGAATTGCGGCGTTTGTATGAGCCGTTGAGTGAAGATTTTGCGTTGTTCTACCCACAACTTCAGGATTTCGCCCAACACGCCGAGCCATTGAAAACCTAATGCGGGCTCGCGAAAGCGGTGTATCAGCCAGCATACATGCTCAATGGCACACCGCTTTCGCGAGCAAGCCCTCTCCCACAGGGGGACTCGGCCGCTGTCAGAGCCTGTGTATCAGGCCGCGATTGCCGGGCGCATCGGGGTCTGTTGTGTGTCCGGGATTGCCCCAAACAACGCCTTCTGCACCGCCTGTTGTGCCTCGAACGCCAGCGCCGCGCGTTCCCGGCCCTGGCAGGCAATCGGCTTGAGCAGATGCACTTCGACATCGGCGCAATCATTGCTGAACAAACGCATCAAGTGCGACAGCAAGTCATCGTCACCAATGAACGGTGCCAGCGGGTCGATATCGCCGTCACGCAGATAACGGATCGCCACCGGTTGCAGCATCACCTGCGAATCAATCGCCGCCGACAACAGACGACCATGAAAGGTGCGCAACGAACGGCCGTCGGTGGTGGTGCCTTCCGGGAACATCAGCAGCGGATGGTCGGTTTGCAGGTGACGGGTCATCTGCTTGCGGATCAACTGGCTATCGCCCGAACCCCGGCGGATGAACAGGCTGCCGGCCTTCGCCGCGAGCCAACCGGCGACCGGCCAGGTGCGTACTTCGGCCTTGGACAGAAACGACAGTGGCGTGAGCATGCCGAGCAGGGGAATGTCAGTCCATGACACATGATTGCTGACCCACAGCATCGAGTGTGTTGGCAGCTCGCCGTGAACGGTCACGCGAAAGGGCAGGGCGTTGCTCAGGCGTGCCATGAAAAAGCGCGACCAGCGCTGTCGGCGCTCCATCGAATGGGCCAGGCCAATACGCTCAAAAACCCCGAAGACACTGGCCATGGTCAACCCCAGCGTCACCACCAGCAGCACTCGCGCGATTCGCGCGTACACACGCAACCGGCTCATTACACCGCCGCCTTGAAGTGCTTGGCGTAGCGTGGGCAGAGTTCGTCGCGCTTGAGCAGGATGAACACGTCGGCGACCTGAAAGTCTTCGTCCCAGCACGGCTCGCCGCAGATTTTCGCCCCCAGGCGCATGTAGGCTTTGAGCAGCGGCGGCATTTCAGCAATCACGTTGGACGGAATATCCAGGGTCGGCAGCGGATTTTTCGGCTCGGCACGCAAATGTTCAGTGCACAGATAACGTTCACGCAGACGCTGCATGATCGCGTGAGCCTGCACGCCGCCGTCCTGCATCGGGATGCTCGCGCAGCCCATCAAATAGCTGTATCCGCCCTGATTGAGCACTTCGGCCAGTTCGCCCCACAGCACGGCGATGGTGCCGCCGTTGCGGTAGGCCGGGTCGACGCAGGTGCGGCCGATTTCCAGGATCGGGCCTTTCAAATGCGCCAGGCCATGCAGGCTGAATTCTTCTTCGCTGTAGAACTTGCCCAGGCTGCTGGCGGCGGTGTGGTCGAGCAAGCGAGTGGTCGCCACCAGGCGGCCGGTGTTCAGGTCACGCACACCGATGTGGCTGCAGTGAACATCATAATCATCCATGTCCAAACCCAGTTCAGCGCCTTTCAGTTTGGCGTTGAACTCGCCGCTGAACACGTTGAAACGCAAGGCCTGGGCTTGCTGCAAGGCCTCGGCGCCGATCAGGCGTTCGGCTTGCAGGCGGCGTTCATTGCCGGTGTCGCTGATGCGGGCGATCTGAGTCATGTGAATCTCCGTACGGGCCTTTAACCCGTCGTGGGTTGCAGCCGATCGACTTTCTTTATGCAGCCGTGTTGTGCAAAGTCAGGCTATGTAGCCCCGGTGTCATCGCCATGAACGTTTGGTGATGCTTATATGACAGCCCACGAGGAGCCTCTTATGCCTTGGCCCGATCTGCTTGAAAGCCGTGAACGAATGCCCGTCGTTGCTGACCTGGCAGAAGGTTTTGCGGCGTTGTTGCACACGCTGGGCAACGTCACGCCGTTCGAAATGGCGGTGACGGGAGGGCGGTTGATGGCAACGCCGGGGCTGGCGTTTCTGGTCGGTTATCAAGCGGCGTTGCGCATGCTTTGGCCCAGCGCACCGCTGAGCCTTGGGGCGTTGTGTGCGACTGAACAGCGCAGTTTGCGCCCGGCGGATATGCAAACGCGGCTGACCGATTTGCATCTGAGCGGGCGCAAGGATTTCGTCACCGCTGGCGATGCGGCGGACTGGCTGCTGATCGCCGCCCGCAGTGAAGACCCCGGCCAGACGCCGCGCCTGAGCCTGGCGGTGGTGTATCCCGGCGAACCCGGTGTGCGCGTGGAAAAACTGCCGGCGCTGCCGTTGATGCCAGACATCAGCCATGGTCGGCTGCACCTCGATGGCGCCCTGTGCGAATTGCTCGCCGGGGATGGCTGGGATGCTTACGTCAAACCGTTCCGCACCCTGGAAGATGTCTATGTGTTGAGTGCGATGACCGCGTGGTTGTATGGCGTCGGGCAGGACAGCGATTGGCCACAAGCGCTGCAATTACGCTTGCTGGCGTTGTTGGCCGGGTGTGCCGAAATGAGTCGGCAGCCACCCAATACCCCGGCCGGGCATGTGTTGCTGGGTGGGTTGTTTGCCCAGTTTGAGGCGCTCAAGCCTGAAGTCGATCAGGCATTGGCCGATGGGAATCCGGAGTGGGCGGCGATGTGGCAGCGTGATCAAGGCGTGATGCAATTGGCTTCGGGGGCCAGGGCCAAGCGGCTGGCCAAGGCTTTGGCGCAGACCTGACCGGCCTTTTCGCGAGCAAGCCCGCTCCCACAGTTTGATTGCATTCCAACTGAAGGAACTCGAATACTTGCTCGCGAAGGGGCCCTGAAAACACCACACATTTGTCATAAACCCCGACTACCCTCAGCAGGTTATTTTCAAGAGCCCTCACCATGTTCAAAGGCCTGCTCCTGCTGCTGATCAGCTTCACCGTTCAGGCCGGGCAATGGCCCGGCGAGCAATGGTCGACGGGCCCGCAGCTCACTGGCCCAGCGGTTGAGGAACTGGAGACCTACGCCTTCCCGCCCCGCGACGACACCACCCGCCAAGGCATGCGCACCGACGCGTTGCTGGTCATTCGCGACGGCCAGATCGTCTACGAACGCTACGCCGGCCCGACCACTGCCGACACCCCGCACCTGACTTGGTCGATCAGTAAAAGTCTGATGGCCACAGTCCTGGGTGTGGCGTACGGCGAAGGCCTGTTCAGGCTTGATGATGCCGCCGTGAAGTTTTACCCGGCCCTGGAAAAACACCCCGCCATCACAATGGCCGATCTGCTGCACTGGGCCTCTGGCCTCGACTGGCAGGAAGACTACGAATACGCGCCGCTCAAATCCTCGGTGGTGGCGATGCTTTATACCCGTGGTCATCGCGACATGGCGGCGTTCACGGCCAATCACGACAGCTATGCGGTACCAGGGCGGTCGTTCAGATACTCCAGCGGCGACAGCAATCTGTTGTCGGCCGCGCTGAAAACCATCGTCGGCCCGCAGCGTTATCCGCACTATCCGTGGACGGCCCTGTTTGACCCGTTGGGCATACGCCATGCCGTGTGGGAAACCGATGCCAACGGCACGTTTGTCGCCTCGTCTTATGCCTACCTCACCGCACGGGATCTGGCGCGGGTCGGCCTGTTGATGGCCCGCGACGGGCGCTGGGCTGATCGGCAATTGCTGCCCAAGGATTGGCTCGCCTTCAACCTCAAACCCTTCGCCGGCTACAAGGCCCATCAGGACGAAGCCGTCCCCGGCGGCCAGTGGTGGCTTAATCGCCCGGTGGACGGTGGCGCATCGCCCTGGCCCGACGCACCACCCGACACCTTCGCCGCGCTCGGCCATTGGGGCCAGGCCCTTTACGTGATCCCTAGCGAGAAACTGGTGATCGTGCGCTACGCCGATGATCGCGACGGCCGCTATCGCCACAACGAACTGCTCAAACGTGTGCTGAAGGCGGTGCAGCCATGAAGCGCTTCTTGCTGGTGCTGTTGGTCGTGCTGCTGGGCTGGATTGGATACGAACGCGAAAACCTGTGGGCCTTCCCCGACATCATCAGCGCCTACACCGCCAAGGAATATTGTTCGTGCCGTTACGTGATGAACAACGAGGCCGAATACTGCCGGGGCTATGTGAAACAGTGGCTGCCGACCAGCCGTTTCAACGATGAGCCCGCCAGCAAGACCATCACCGTCAGCGGCATGGGGCGCAGCAACAGCGCCCAGTGGTCGGGCGAACGCCAAGGCTGCCGCCTCAATCCTTGATGTGCTCGTCCCCCAGTGGGAGCGGGCTTGCTCGCGAAGGCTGTGTGTCAGTCACCACAAATGTTGCCTGTGCCGGCGCTTTCGCGAGCAAGCCCGCCCACGGGAACTTTTCCAGCCAATGGACTGGCGAGGATTGAAAGTTTGCAATAACGCCACGGGCGGTTAATGTTCGGCTCAGGTTTATCGGCCCCACGAGTCTTCAATGTTCAACCGTTCCCTGTTTGCAACCCTGTCCAGCCTGTTATTGGCCGCCGCTGCGCTGCCCGCGCAGGCCAATTGGTATCTGGATGGCGAGTCGTCGCGGCTGTCGTTCGTCAGCACAAAAAACGCCAGCCTTGCCGAAGTGCAGCGCTTTCTGGTGTTGCACGGCAAAGTCGACCCCAATGGTCGCGCCGAAGTCGAAATCGAGATGGACTCGATCAACAGCGGCATCCCCCTGCGTGACGAGCGTATGCGCAAGGAGCTGTTCCAGATTGAGCAGTTCCCCGCTGCGACCATCACCACCCGGATCGACCTGCGCCCGATCAACGATCTGGCCCCCGGCGCACAACTTGAATTACGTTTGCCGCTGACCGTCAACCTGCACGGCAAGCAACATGAATACCCCGCCGAGTTGCTCGCAACACGTCTCGATGACCGGCGCTTTCAAGTGGTGACGCTGGAGCCGCTGGTGATCAATGCCGAGGATTTCGACCTGGCTCCGGGGCTTGAAAGCTTGCGCAAACTGGCCGGTCTGTCGGCCATCAGTCTGTCGGTGCCGGTGGGTGCGGTGCTGATCTTCACGGCGCGCTGACATGCGCGGCGCGGTGTTTGCGTGGCGTGACGGCAACCACTTCGAGTTGTTGATCGACGGCCCGCAATTCTTTGCGCGCATGCTCCAGAACATTGCCCAGGCCAAAGAACAGGTCGAACTTGAGCTGTATCTGGTCGAGGCGGGCGCCTGCGCCGAAACCATCGTTCAAGCGCTGGTGCTGGCAGCCGAGCGCGGTGTGCGTGTGCGGTGTCTGTTCGATGATTACGGCAGCCTCGCGTTTACCCTCAATCTGCGCCAGCGCCTGATCCAGGCCGGGGTCGAACTGCGTTTTTACAACCGTTTGAGCTGGCGACGCTGGGTTGGCAATTTCTATCGTGATCATCGCAAGCTGTTGCTGGTTGATCGATGTTCTGCAGTGGTCGGTGGTACGGGCGTCACCGACGAGTTCTGGACGCCAGGCCACAACACCAGCGAATGGCATGAAGTGATGGTGCAGATCAGCGGTCCATTGGTCATCGACTGGCAGTTGCTGTTCGACCGGCAATGGATCGCCAACCGCTATCGCCGCGCCTGGCGCCCGGCCGCGCATTTTGGCCTGCCGCGTTTACCCCGTGTGCCGGATAAAGGCGACGGCATGGGCCGCGTGGCTTACGCCGACGCCCGCCAGCATCGCGACATTCTGCAGTCGCTGTTCCGTGCCCTGAACAGTGGGCAGAAACGCATCTGGATGGCCACGCCGTATTTTCTGCCGACCTGGAAAATCCGCCGCTCCCTGCGCAAGGCCGCCGCTCGTGGCGTCGATGTGCGTTTGCTGCTGACTGGCCCACGCACCGATCACCCCTCCGTGCGCTACGCCGGGCATCGCTACTACCCGCGCTTGCTCAAGGCCGGGGTGCAGATCTTCGAATACCAGCCGTGTTTCCTGCATCTGAAAATGGTGCTGGTGGATGAATGGGTCAGCATCGGCTCGTGCAACTTCGATCACTGGAACCTGCGTTTCAATCTGGAGGCGAACCTGGAGGCACTCGATCCGTCGTTGACGGCGGCGGTGCGGGCGAGTTTCGAGAAGGACTTCGGCTTGAGTCAGCGGGTGAGCCTGGAGGAGTGGCAGCGTCGGCCGTTGTGGCGACGGGTGAAGCAGCGGATCTGGGGGTGGGTGGATCGGTTGGTGGTCAACATTCTCGACAGACGCGGTTAACGCCAATTCCGAAACCAGTGGATTCCAATGTGGGAGGGGGCTTGCTCCCGAAGGCGGCATGTCATTGAGCATGTATTTAGCTGATACACCGCATTCGGGAGCAATCCCCCTCCCACAATGGCCCCTCTCACACGGGCATGTGTGGCCTGAATAGTTACAGCAGTTCGAAGCTCTGCTGCGTCACGTCCTGCGAATCCAGGCCGATCTGCACGTTGAACTTGCCGGGCTCTGCCGCGTACTTGAGCTGAGCGTTGTAGAACTTCAGGTCATCCTCGGTGATGGTGAAGTGCACGACTTTTTGTTCGCCGGCCTTGAGCATGATTTTCTGGAAGTTCTTCAGTTCCTTCACCGGGCGGATCATCGAACCGGTAACGTCCTGAATGTACAACTGCACCACGGTTTCGCCGTCGCGCTTGCCGGTGTTTCTCACCGTGACACTGGCGTCGAGCTTGCCGGTGGCGTTCAGGGTGGTCGACGACAGTGCCATGTCGTTCAGGCTGAAATCGGTGTAGCTCAAGCCATAGCCGAACGGGAACAGCGGGCCGGTAGTGTCGTCGAAATACTGCGAGGTGTAGTTGCCCGGTTTGCCTGGCGTGAACGGCCGGCCAATGCTCAGGTGGTTGTAGTAGGTGGGAATCTGCCCCACGGATCGCGGGAAGGTCACCGGCAGTTTGCCCGACGGGTTGTAGTCACCGAACAGCACATCGGCGATGGCGTTGCCGCCCTCGGTGCCGCTGAACCAGGTTTCCAGAATGGCGTCGGCCGATTCCTTTTCCTCAAGGATGGTCAGTGGACGGCCGTTCATCAGCACCAGCACCAGCGGTTTGCCGGTCGCTTTCAGAGCTCGGATCAACTCGCGCTGAGTTTCCGGGATGTTCAGGTCGGTGCGGCTGGAGGATTCGTGTGACATGCCGCGGGATTCGCCCACTGCCGCAACGACCACGTCAGCGTCTTTGGCGGCTTTCACCGCTTCGTCGATCAACACGTTGGCCGGGCGCGGATCATCCACCACTTCCGGTGCATCGAAGTTGAGGAAGTTCAGGTAGTCGAGGACCTTCTTGTTGCTGGTGATGTTGGCGCCACGGGCGTAGATCAGGTTCGACTTGTCGCCGATGACCGCGCTCATGCCATCGAACAGCGTGACTGATTGCGCCGGCTTACCGGCCGCCGCCCAACTGCCCATCATGTCGATCGGTGCCTTGGCCAATGGACCGACCAGCGCGATTTTCGCGGTTTTCTTCAGCGGCAGGGTTTCGTTCTGGTTTTTCAGCAGCACCAGGCTGCGCCGCGCCACTTCACGAGCCTCGGTACGGTGCAGGCGGCTTTCGGCGTAGGTATCGGCCGGATCGTCTTCAGCCTTGCCGATGCGCAGGTACGGGTCCTTGAACAGGCCCATGTCGTACTTGGCGGCGAGCACTTCGCGCACGGCGTTGTCGATGTCTTTCTGTTCGATCTCGCCGGACTTGAGCAGGCCCGGCAGTTCTTTGCCGTACAGGGTGTCGTTCATGCTCATGTCGATGCCGGCCTTGATCGCCAGCTTCGCCGCTTCACGACCGTCGCGGGCCACGCCGTGCTTGATCAGTTCGAAGATCGCACCGTGGTCGCTGACTGCCAGGCCTTTGAAGCCCCAATCCTTGCGCAGCAAATCGTTCATCAGCCAAGTGTTGGCGGTGGCCGGAATGCCGTTGATCGAGTTCAACGCGACCATCACACCGCCGGCACCGGCATCAATCGCGGCGCGGTACGGTGGCAGGTAATCCTGGTACATCTTTACCGGGCTCATGTCGACGACGTTGTAGTCACGACCGCCCTCGACCGCGCCGTACAGGGCGAAGTGCTTGACGCTGGCCATGATGCTGTCGGCGGCGCTCGGGGTCTGGCCCTGATAAGCCTTGACCATGACTTTGGCGATGCGCGAGGTCAGGTAGGTGTCTTCACCGAAACCCTCGGAGCTGCGGCCCCAACGCGGATCGCGGGAGATGTCGACCATCGGGGCGAAGGTGATGTCGAGGCTGTCGGCCGCCGCTTCTTTGGCCGCCACGCGTCCGGACAGGCCGATGGCGTCCATGTCCCAGCTCGACGCCAGCGCCAGCGGAATCGGGAAAATCGTACGGTGACCGTGGATCACGTCGTACGCAAAAAACATCGGAATCTTCAGACGGCTGCGCATGGCCGCGTCCTGCATCGGACGGTTTTCCGGGCGAGTGATGGAGTTGAACGTGCCGCCGATGTTGCCCGCGGCGATTTCCTTGCGGATCAGTTCGCGGGGCATTTCCGGGCCGATGCTGATCAGGCGCAACTGGCCGATCTTCTCTTCGAGGGTCATTTGGCTCATCAGATGGCTGATGAACGCGTCCTTGTTTTCCAGGGGCACCGGGGTCGTGGCGGCCAATACGTGATGACTGGCCAGGCTGACGAGCAGACCCAGCAAACACAGCTTCTTCATGAATGTTTTTCTCAAGGGCCCAAGCGGCAATGCAATGCCGCCAGCCAAAATTTAGGGAGCGACTATTGTTGTTCGGGTGCCGGCTCAAAAATACCGAGCCCAAAAACCATAGCCGACACTCGGTAGCGTGAACGCGCAGGGCACTTTTTAGCCCATTCACCCGTCGCATTCCAGTGACGAGGCCGATTATGCCCCAAGAGCCGGCCCCGAAGTTTTCGCCGACGGTTTTTAATGAAATGTGCCAAGGAGCATCGCTTTGATGAATGTCAGCCCAATCAACCGCTCGCGTTTGCAGGTCGCCACATTGCTGGTACTGGCCACGCTATTGACCGCGTGCGGCATCAACAACATCCCGACCCTCGACGAGCAGGCCAAAGCGGCCTGGAGCCAAGTGCAGAACCAGTACCAGCGCCGCGCCGACCTGATCCCCAATCTGGTCGAAACGGTGAAAGGCTACGCCAAGCATGAAGAGGCGACCCTGACCGCCGTGATCGAGGCGCGGGCCAAGGCGACGTCGATCCAGGTGGATGCCAGCACCCTCGACAACCCGCAAAAGCTCAAGCAGTTCCAACAGGCGCAGGATCAACTGAGCGGCGCGTTGAGCCGTTTGATGGTGGTCTCTGAGCGTTATCCGGACCTGAAGGCCAACCAGAACTTTCTGGCCTTGCAATCGCAGCTTGAGGGCACGGAAAACCGTATCTCCGTGGCGCGGCGCGATTTCATTCTGGCGGTGCAGAAATACAACACTGAAATCCGCACCTTCCCGGGACGCCTCTGGCACAGCGTGATGTACAGCGACCTGCCGATCCGCGAAACCTTTGAAGCCACCACCCCCGGTGCAGAAAAGGCGCCCGAAGTGAAGTTCTGATCCGAGGTTGCCCATGCGTGTGTTGAAAATGGGCCTGGTGCTGATGCTGTGGCTGTTCGCCGTCAGCGCCCGGGCCGAGTTGACGTTCCCGGCGCTGAGCGGGCGGGTGGTGGATGACGCGCAGATGATCGAGCCGTCAGTGCGTGCGCAACTGAGCCAGCAGTTGCAGGCGCACGAACAGGCGACCTGCGAGCAATTGGTCGTGGTGACGCTGCCGGATCTGCAAGGCACCACCATCGAAGATTTTGGCGTGCAACTGGGCCGGCACTGGGGCATCGGCCAGAAAGACAAAAACAACGGCGCATTGCTTATCGTCGCCCGGGACGAGCGCAAATTGCGCATTGAAGTCGGTTATGGCCTGGAGGACCGGCTGACCGATGCGCAGACGTCGGTGATCATCCATCAAGTCATCACGCCGGCCTTCAAAGCCGGCAACTTCAGCAAGGGCATCAGCGACGGCGTCGCGGCGATGCTGGTGGTACTGGGGGGTAATCCGCTGGACGAACCGTCAACGGTGTATGAGCCCAGCGGTGATCCTTCCGATGATTTCATCTCTCGGCACCCGACGTTGTTCGTGTTTTTAGTGATGTTGTTCATCCTGACGGTGTTTGTCTGCCAGATGCTCGGTATCCTTCCCGCCGGCCGTGGCGGGTCCGGTGGTGGCGGTGGCTTTGGCGGTGGAGGTTTCGGCGGCGGCGGTGGAGGCGGGGGCTTTAGCGGCGGCGGGGGCAGTTTCGGCGGCGGTGGTTCGTCGGGCGGCTGGTGAGTACACAACAATAATGAGCAGGCACTCTTTGACATGGCATTACTGACTGAACACGAACAACGCAAAGTCGCCGAGGCGATCGCCCGCGTCGAGCGCGACACCGACGCGGAACTGGTGACCGTGCTGGCCGCCCGCGCCGACGATTACGCGTACATCCCGTTGCTGTGGGCCAGCCTGCTGGCGCTGGTGGTACCGGGCGTTGTGCATTACCTGACCGGCTGGCTGACCATGCGCAGTCTGCTGCTGGTGCAGTGGGGCATTTTCATTGTGCTGTGTCTGTTGTTTCGCTTGCCGAAGATCACCACTCATCTGGTGCCTCGCCGGGTGCGTCACTGGCGCGCCTCGAATCTGGCACGTCGGCAGTTTCTCGAACAGAACCTGCATCACACGGTGGGCAGCACCGGGATGCTGATTTTTGTCTGCGAGGCTGAGCGGTATGTGGAAATTCTGGTGGACGAGGGCATTTCCCGGCGACTGGACAATAAAAGCTGGGATGCCATTGTCGCGGCGTTTACCGAGCAGGTGCGGCAGGGGCGCACGCTGGAAGGGTTTGTCACCTGCATCGAGGCGTGTGGCGAATTGCTCAAAGTGCATGTGCCGGTGACGCAGGTACGCAATGAATTGCCAAATCGGTTGGTGGTGTTGGGTTAAATCTCAGGGCGCAGCAGTCCCTTGTGGTGTGGGGGCGGCGCAGTTTATCCCGTTCGGTAAATAAGAGCGTGTCCCCAACCCGCATCCCCCCTAAAATACCCGCCACTCCCGATTCGCCCCGTCCGAGGCCGTTTGTTCATGTCCGTCACCGCCCCCACCGCGCCATCCGCGCCGGATCACCACGCCCAGTTCATCGAGTTGCTGCAAACCAGCCTCGAACAGAACGGCTTCATCAAACTGGTGCTGGCCAAGTACGTCGGCGAAGAGGCGGATTTGCAACGGGTCATCATCAAACCGGTGACGGTCAAGGCGCAGCCTAACCTGTCCTTCGTCTATCGCTACAAGACCCGCGACATCACCAAGAACCTGCCGTTGCTGGAAGGCGTAGCGATGATCGCCGCGCTGTTGCCGGCCTCGTTCAAAAATGCGCATTTGCTGGCGTTGACTGACAAAGCGCAGCTCGAATACAGCAAAAAGGGCAAGCCTTCGCTCTTCAGGAGCAAACCTCAGCAATTGCGTGAGGCTCCGTCCGCTGAGCACAACCGCGAGAAAAACCGCTTTCTGGAGCTGAGCCGTCCGTTCCTCAAGGATCTGGGCGTGACCAACGCGCAGCACGAGCTGATCCCGGCAATGTCGCGCAAGTGGAAGCAGATCAACAAGTTCATCGAAGTGTTCAGCCATGCCCTGACCTCGTCACCGCTGGCGCTGGACAAACCGGTGCGGGTCGCGGATTTCGGTTCGGGCAAGGGTTACCTGACGTTTGCGATTCACGACTACTTGCGCAACACCTTGAAGGCCGAGGGCGAAGTCACCGGCGTCGAGTTGCGTGAAGAAATGGTCAACCTGTGCAATAGCGCTGCGGCAAAGCTGGATCACCCGGGGCTGGTATTCAAATGCGGTGATGTGCGCAGCGTCGCGCCGAGCGAACTGGACGTGATGATCGCCCTGCATGCCTGCGACATCGCCACCGATTACGCCATCCATACGGGCATCCGTTCGGGCGCCTCAATCATCATGTGCTCGCCGTGCTGCCACAAACAGATCCGCTTGCAGATCCAGAGCCCGGCGCTGCTCAAGCCAATGCTGCAATACGGTTTGCACCTGGGGCAGCAAGCGGAGATGGTCACCGACAGTCTGCGCGCGCTGTTTCTTGAGGCCTGTGGTTACGAAACCAAGGTGTTCGAGTTCATCTCGCTGGATCACACCAACAAGAACAAGATGATTCTGGCGGTCAAACGCGCTGAGCCGGTGGACCCGGCTCAGTTGCTGGTGAAGATTCAGGAGTTGAAGGCGTTCTACAACATCAGCGAGCACTGCCTGGAGACCCTGCTGCGCGCTGACGGTTACCTCTGATCCTGTGACAGCGGCGGTGCGCCGATTCGACTTGCTCGCGAAGGCGTACTGACAGTCAACGAAGCTGTCGGCTGTCAGGGGCCCTTCGCGAGCAAGCCCGCCCCAGAGTATTTGCGTCCCACACACAACCTGTGATCGACGCAGAACCTGTGTGCGGGCTTGCCCGCGAAGAACGATAACTCGGTAGTAGTCGGTTATTACCTGCTCGTCCCGATAAGGTCTACCTTGAATACTCCCGCAAGCCCTTTCCCAGAGGAGTCCTCCCCATGGCCGCGAAAAAGATCCTGATGCTGGTCGGCGATTACGTCGAAGATTACGAAGTCATGGTGCCGTTCCAGGCCCTGCAAATGGTCGGTCACACCGTCCACGCCGTGTGCCCGGACAAGGCTGCCGGCAAGACCGTACGCACCGCCATCCATGACTTCGAAGGCGATCAGACCTACAGCGAAAAACCCGGTCACCTGTTCGCACTCAATTTCGATTTCGCCAAGGTCAGCGAGGCCGATTACGATGCGCTGCTGATTCCCGGCGGTCGTGCCCCGGAATACCTGCGTCTCAACGAAAAAGTCCTCGAACTGGTGCGTGCCTTCGACAAGGCCGGCAAGCCGATCGCCGCCGTTTGCCACGGTGCCCAGTTGCTGGCGGCAGCGGGCGTGCTAAAAGGGCGTGAATGCAGCGCCTATCCGGCTTGCGCGCCGGAAGTCCGACTGGCGGGCGGCACGTACATCGACATCCCCGTGACCGACGGCCACGTTCAAGGCAATCTGGCCACCGCGCCGGCTTGGCCTGCGCATCCGAACTGGCTGGCCGGGTTCCTCGGTCTGCTGGGCACCCAAATCACCCTGTAACGAGGATTCGCCCATGTGCGAGCTCTACGTCAAGGCCGACCCGATCCTCTACGAATCGCGCTCGCGTTCATTGCGCATCTGCGGGGTGGTGACGACGTTGCGCCTGGAGAACCAGTTCTGGGACATCCTCAGCGAAATCGCCGAGGTCGACGGTATGACCACTAACCAGTTGATCGCCAAACTGTACGAAGAGGTGATGGATTATCGCGGGGAGGTGGTGAACTTTGCGTCGTTCTTGCGGGTGAGTTGTACGCGGTATCTGAGTCAGCGTCGGGTGGCTGAGACGCCGTTGTCGGTGGTGCGTGCGCGGGTGAAATAGCCGGGACCGAGTCGCCTCATTCGCGAGCAAGCCCGCTCCCACAAGGGTAATGCGTTCCAGATTTGGGAGCGGGCTTGCTCGCGAAGAGGCTGGTTCAGGCGACAGAAGTCTGAGGCTGGTCTTTACTCATTGGCGCGTAACCTCTCAACCGCCAAGGAGAAACGAGCATGTCCGGATGGTACGAAGTCAGTAAAAGCAGCAACGGCCAGTTCAGGTTTGTGCTGAAAGCCGCCAACGCTGAAACCATTCTCACCAGCGAGCTCTACACCACCCGCGCGGCAGCCGACAATGGCATTGCTTCGGTGCAGACCAATAGCCCGCTGGATGAACGCTACGAGAAAAAAACGACGAAGGACGGGCATCCGTACTTCAACCTCAAGGCCGCCAACCATCAGATCATCGGCAGCAGCGAGTCGTACTCCTCAGACGCCGCTTGCGCCAAAGGCATCGCCAGCGTCAAGGCCAACGGGCCAACCAAAACCATCAAGGACAAGACTCTGCCGGTTCTCTAAGGAACGCTGAAGGTCAATAGGTGGGCGGGCTTGCTTGCGAAGGCGTCAGGCCCGCTGACATCAGACCTCGACGGGCACCGAAAGCTTCGGGCTCCCCAACGCATGCGTCTTGGCATCAAAAAACCGCAACTCAACCCCTGTCCCTTCAAACACCTTGGCGTAATGCCGCTTCTGATGCTGAATGAACGCCGCACTGCGCGGATAAATCGAGATCGCCACGGCGTTCGGTTTCGCCAAACGCAGCGCCCGGACAATGTGAGCGTCCTGCTCACTCAAGGCATGGCCGAAGATGCATAAACTGTCGCCATGCGCCAATAACTGCGCATAACAGAACGACAGATAGTCCGAGCTGCGAATGGTTTTGAGTTTTTCGGCACTTGGCCCTTCAGTGACGAACAGCGGCACGTCATCCAGGGTTTTGATCGTGTTGTTGATCGCAAAACTGCCGAGCAGCGTGCCCTCGGTGGAGGTCAGTTTGCGCGCGGTGCCGTCCTGATTACGCACCAGATGCAGACCACCGTGCAGATACAGCAAGCGCGGTTTTTCAGTCGCACTTTCACTCAGATCAAAACTCGCATTCGTGCCATTGAACAGATCGTCGATGGTCTCGCTTTTGTGCTGCAGCGCCCAATAGTTGAGCAAGTCGTAATTGGTGGTAAACACCGTGCGATAGCGCGCCAGTTCTCCGTTGAGCGTGGTCAGCGTCGAGGCCTGAACCCGTCGCCACGGGATATGAACGGCGTGCACGGCGTTGATCAGCGCTTCCTTGATCGCGTAGTAGCGATTGCGCGGTGCGGCTGAGCTGATGGCCAGTGCCTTGTTCACCCGGCTGGTGGTTTTCAGTGCGCCCAGTACCTGCTCGAAGCTGCGCGTGTGCATCGCGTCGAACACGGCCAGTTCCGACGGGCTCAGCGGTTTCTCTTCCACGGTGCGGGCGTTTTCGAACAGCGAGTCGTAGCCGAAGTCGTCCCACACGGCGCGACTGGCGCCGTTACCCACCAGCAAACCCTTGAACTCGGTCGCGGCGCGCAAGGCATTCCAGTCTTCGAGGGTGGCGTCGACATCCAGAAAATCGGTCATTGCGTGGGAGGTCTCAAAACAAAGGGGCTGATGGGCGGCGACTTTATCACGAGCAGGCATTGAGCCAGATCAACATCCGGTGTGACCGATCAGTCGATCCTGTGTGCGTCCGCCGGATCGCAGCAGTCGATTCGGCCCCAGTCAGGAGAGGCGCATGAGCAGCACTTTTTTCATTCCGGCCGTAAACATCATGGGCAGCGGATGCCTGGATGAAGCCATGGTCGCGATCCGCAACTATGGTTTTCGCAAGGCGCTGATCGTCACTGACGCGGGGCTGGCCAAGGCGGGCGTGGCGGCGATGGTCGCCGAGAAACTGGCGATGCAGGACATTGATTCGGTGATCTTCGACGGCGCCAAGCCGAACCCGAGCATCGCCAACGTCGAATCCGGACTGGGGCTGCTCAAGGAAAGCCGCTGTGATTTCGTGGTGTCGCTGGGCGGTGGTTCACCCCACGACTGCGCCAAGGGCATCGCTCTGTGTGCGACTAACGGCGGGCAGATCCGCGACTACGAAGGCGTCGACCAATCCACAAAACCGCAACTGCCGCTGGTCGCCATCAACACCACCGCCGGCACTGCCAGCGAGATGACCCGGTTCTGCATCATCACCGACGAATCGCGCCACGTAAAAATGGCCATCGTCGACCGCAACGTCACGCCGCTGCTGTCGGTCAACGACCCGGCGCTGATGGTCGCCATGCCGAAAAGCCTGACCGCCGCCACCGGTATGGACGCACTGACCCATGCCATCGAAGCCTACGTTTCAACAGCCGCCAACCCGATTACCGACGCCTGCGCGCTGAAGGCCATGACCCTGATCAGCAACAATCTGCGCCTGGCCGTGCGCGATGGCAGCGACCTCATCGCGCGGGAGAACATGGCGTATGCGCAGTTCCTCGCGGGTATGGCGTTCAACAACGCTTCGCTCGGTTTCGTGCATGCGATGGCGCACCAGTTGGGCGGTTTCTACGACTTGCCCCATGGCGTGTGCAACGCCGTGTTGCTGCCTCATGTGCAGACGTTTAACGCGTTGGTGTGTGCTGAACGTTTGACCGATGTGGCGCAGGCCATGGGGGCCGATGTTCGCGGTTTCAGCCCTGAGGAGGGCGCTCAGGCGGCGATCAACGCGATCCGTTGTCTGGCCAAGGACGTCGAGATCCCCGGTGGTTTGCGTGAACTCGGCGCCAAACTCACGGACATCCCGATCCTGGCCACCAATGCTCTGAAAGACGCTTGTGGCCTGACCAACCCACGAGCGGCGGATCAGCGCCAGATCGAGGAGATTTTCCGCAACGCGTTTTGAAGTGCGCGGATTGGGCGAACAGCCTGAACGGTTTGTTCGCCTGGCCTTACGTCTCGTCGCGTACCGAAAATGTCCGGATACGCGCCCAATCGGAAACCTTGCCCGCCACGCGGTGAATGGCCGAAATCCGATGGGGGCCTGCCGACAATGGGCTCGATGCCTGTGCTTGCCAACTCAGGTCGCCCTCCACCGTTGCCGAGGCAATCCACAGGTTGGCGTCGAGGTCAATAATGTCCACGATGCCACCGGGCTGTCGTACATCGCCTGATAAAACCGCAGCGTTATCCGTCTGTTCTCCTTCCAGCGGCGTGCCAATCGCAGGTGCATTGACATCCGGTTGCAGGAGGACATTAAACAAACGAATGTCAGTCCATGGGGATGTTTCGTCGTTGAACGTTTGGCGGGCGTGAATACGGTGTGGTCCCTGCGCAAGATCGCCACTGAAACTAAAGGCCCATCGGCCATTCGCGTTGACGGATCCTTTTCCGTGCAACTGTGTGTGTTCAATGTCCCACACTTCGACAAAAGCGCCGGGTACCCCGATGCCCAGTAAGAGTGTTGCCGGGCCCGTTTCGGCGTCTGCGGCAGGGTAGGTGATGACCGGGGCAGGCACTGACTCAATTTTGGAATGGGGCGAAGCGCTCATGACGTGCTCTCGTTGCCGGGTGGAATGAAGCGAAAGGTTGGCACGGTTCTTTTTCTAGAGAACCTGTAAGAAGTAACAGTTCTTTAGGTTTTTTTGTTCGATGAATAATTGCGATTTCTTCTAAAAGACTGTCATTTCTATCAGTTGTGGTCTGTGGAGGACTCGGATCGAATGGCCCGGGAAACGGATCAAACCCGATCTCTTGAGGAGCCTACGAACATGTCACGAACCAACGCACGTGAAGCGCAGTCAGCCGGTGAAATGGATCGTTCCTTTGCAAATGCCGGGTTGCAAACGCTGCAGTTCCCCACTGCACGCAAGACCGTAGGTCAGGGTGTGGCGACAACGCCCACCGGTCAGATCATGGTCAGTGCGACCGTCACCGATGCATCGGGCAGTTTGTGTTATGGCTTGGCGCGTCTGCGCGCCGATGGTCATCTTGATACGACTTTTGGCCAGGCCGGCTATGTCGTGGGGCAATACAGGCGTGATGTACCCTCACACGGCGGGAAACTCAGCATCGATGCGAGCGGCGGGATCTGGGTGTGCGGACTCATCAAAGTGACGTCTGTCGATTACGAGCAAATCATTGCGCGCTTTCTGCCGGACGGTTCGCCTGATCTTGAGTTCGGTGACAGTCAGAGCGGTTACAAAATTGTTCCCATGCGCGTTCCTTCTCTCTTCGGTGCGGTTGCCGGAAGCCTGGAATTGGCGCAATCGGACCAAAAAGCGGCGGCGCACGACAGGTTGCTTTTCGCCACTTCGAAACAGGGGGGCGCGCTGCTGACGCGCTTTTTCCTCGATGGCAGCGATGACACCGCGTTTAATGCCAACGGCTGGATCTACATCACGCACCCCGGAGTCGCCATTCAGTTGCAAGGCGTCACGCAACTGAACAGTGGGCTGATACTGGTTTATGGCAAGACAGAAGTCACCCATCAGGGGTGGATCATGGCGTTTGACAATGCCGGACAGGTTGCGAAGTCATTCGGCAATGACGGTACTTTGCTGTTGAACATTCGCAATGAAGGCACTCCGCTGGAAAGCTCGGTGAACGGCATCGTTGAGCAGTCGGCACAGCGCTTACTCTTGATCGGCGCTGCTGTCGAGGCGGCTGGCGGGGAGAAGCGTCAACATGCGTTCATGACCGGTATCACCCACGCCGGCGAAATTGATCCGTCGTTCAATGGCGGCGCGCCGGTTCTTAGCGCTTCGACGCAACCGCAGGAACTCAAGAGCTGGGTTGCTGGGTTTGTAGTGGATGATTCTGCGGATCAGCGCATTGTCACCGTGGGTCAGACCTCGGGAGGGCATCGCAATCTGCTGACGGGGGGCTTCCTGAAGGACGGTTCGGTGGACGAGTCGTTTGATCTCGATGGCACGGCCGAGATCTACTGGATCGCCGGCGATGCCTGCTTGCAAGACGCTTCAGTCGTGGTGCTGGGAACAAAGAACGACTCCGCACAGTTGATCCGATTGCTGACGCACAGTTGATATCGAGTTGAAGCACGGTTTTTTGGGGGGAATGAGCGGTCTCGCGATGGCAGTGCACTGCGTGGCACCGGCTAGCTCCACTGGTTTGACTGGACCGTATTAGGTAGTGGCCATTTAGAGTTCACTCGGTTGAAACCGTTCGTTCAGGAGGGGATAGTGCGCGGCTGAAAAGCTATCGAGGAGCGGGATGTGACAATGAAGTCTGGATTGATCGGCGGTGTGGCGCTGTGCGGGTGGCTGATGGCGGGGCAGGTGTTTGCCGATTGCACGCCGGCGCCGGTAATGGGTGACGAGGATTTGTCAGTCTGCAAGGACTGGCCGGCTTACCCGGGACTGACCATCAGCGCCAAAACCCGGTTCACCCGTGCCGCCGCTGGCGCGCTCAGCACCCATGATCTGGACCTTTCGGTGCTGAAAGACGCGCAACCGAAGCCGATTGCGACTTATCACCAGGCCACTGCTTTCGTGATGGATGGCGTCAGCTTGCGCGAGCTGACACTGGATACGGCTCGCTACAAACTCACCCCCGACCTTCGCGCTTTTGGCGTGCGGGCATTGCTCACCAACGGTTCTCGCCTCAATCCACTGGAAGAAAATCAACTCTCGCTCTACGTCAGGGAGGGTGAAAAATTGCGCCCAGTCCTGCGTCAGTTGGTGGTTTATGAGTACGGCGGCGAGTGGGATGACAACTGCGCTGGGGAGCGCTTCGAGATCTCAAGAACCATCGATATCGCTAAAACGAGCTCCCACGGTTACGCAGACTTGATCGTCAAAACCCAGCAAACAGGCACGAAAAGCGAAGGTGAAGGGGACGCGTGTGAAGATAAAACCACCGTCTACAGCCCGGTTTTGACAACCTTGCGCTACGACGGAAATTCTTACGTCCTGCCACCCGGTTTCAAAAGTCTGTAGCCAGCCTGCCAACAACGATTTTTATCAAGGAAGAACCATGCTCATCCCCACCAGACTCCTTATCGCCCTCGGTTTTCTGGCTGTCACTGCCCAAGCCCAAGCCGCCTGCACCACAAACGCCTTCGACGGCCAATCACTGTCACGCTGCATCGTCTGGCCGGCCTTCCCGAGTCAGGCGATCGCGGTCAAGTCCACCTACCTTGCTGATGCCGGTGGCGACGATGCCGGGGTGTTCGATCTGGATCTGGCGATCGTCAACGCCAGCAATGCCAAACCCGTCGCCACTTACCGTAAACCGGGCGCGTACAACTCCGATGCCGTGCGGTTTGATGATCTGCGCGTCGACACAGGCCGCTACCGACTGGCACCGGACGTCCGTGCTTTTGGCCTGCGTTCGAAGTTCGTCCACAGTTCCCACGCCATTCCCTACGAGAAAACCGATCTGGCGCTGTATGTGCGCGAGGGCGATACCTTGCGCCCGGTGCTGGAAGGTTTGGTGGTCTACAAGAACAACGGCGAATTCATGAGTGATTGCGAGGGTTACGCCAGGAAGATCCGCAGAACCGTCGAGGTCGGTTCATCAAGTCACTACGGTTTCGCCGATCTGATCGTCACCACCAGCGGCATCAAAATGAAAAACACCCAATCGGGAAAACAGTGCATTTCAAAAAACACCAACCTGAAGAAAACCCGAATCACCCTGACCTACGACGGCCAACAATACGTCGTGCCTGAAGACCTCAGAGGTTACTGAAGCAATGCTCACCGGCCTCAATCCGTCAATGAGCCCAGCCGCAGCTAGGGGGCAGACCGCGATATGCCGAATCTGCATGTCGGCATGCGTTTCTACGACTAGTCCTGACCCGACGCGTTGAGCTGATATAGACTGGCCATCATTTGCGTCGTCATGTGCAGGTGTTCCATGACCCCATCGTTGTTAATGGCCGTGCTGGCCTCGGGTTTCATTTATGGCATCACACCGGGGCCTGGTGTGCTGGCGGTGTTTGGCATCGGCGCGGCGCATGGGCGCAGAGCGGGGGCGGGGTTTCTGTGTGGGCATTTGCTCGGTGATGTGGTCTGGTGCAGCACGGCGTTGATCGCGATTGTCGGCGCCCGGGAAATCGGCAGCACCGCGTTTGATGTGCTCGGCGTGCTCAGTGGTTTGTATCTGTTCTGGCTCGGTTGGCGGGCGGTGCGTGCCCAGCGCCGCAACGGTGACGAGCCCCAAGGCGCGGCACGCAAGCCGTTCTGGCACGGCATTGTGTTTGGCCTGACCAACCCCAAGGCCTACCCGGTCGCGGTGGCGACATTTACCGCGCTGTTGTCCAGCCGCGCCGAATTGCTCAACTGGACGATGCTGCCGGCGCTGATCGCCTTGAGCTTTCTCGGCGGGTTGTTGGCTTACGCTATCCTCATCGGCGTTGTCGGCGCGCAGCGGGTGCGTATGCTGTATCAACGCCATGAGCGGCTGATCACCCGTTTGTGTGGCGTGATGTTCATTGGTTTCGCCATCAATGCGCTGGTGCATGCACTGCCTGGGCTGATGCCGAACAGGGCTTGATTTTGTTTGCAGGGATGAGCTCTCAAAAGGTCATGGATGGTTGATCAATGCTGCAATACTCGGACACCCAAACTGAACCATGGAAAGCCGAAATTCCGCGCCATTGGCGAGTTTTATCGACCTGTTACTGGACGCCGTTTGTGCAGTCGACAAGCAAGGCCGCTTCGTTTTTGTCAGCGCGGCCTGCGAGCGGGTTTTCGGCTACACGCCAGACGAGTTGATCGGCCGTCCGATGATCGAACTGGTGCACCCGGCTGATCGTCAGCGCACCTTGGCTGCCGCCGGTCAAATCATGGGCGGTGAGCCCAAGCACAACTTCGAGAACCGCTACATACGCAAGGACGGTAGCGTCGCGCACATCCTCTGGTCGGCGCGCTGGTCGGAGGTCGATCAACTGCGCATTGCCGTGGCCCGTGACATTACCGAGCGCAAACAAGCCGAATCGCGACAAGCGGCGTTGTATGCGATTTCCGAGGCGGCGCATGCGGCGGAGGACTTGTTGGCGCTGTTCAAGCGCATTCATCTGATCATCGGCGAGTGGCTGCCGGCACTGAATTTCTCCGTGGCGCTCTACGACGATCAGTGCGCTCAGCTGAATTTTCCCTATCACGTCAACGATCACGAGTTGCAGCCTGAACAACCCGGCACCGTCACCGGACGTCTGTGTGCGGAAGTCATCCGTAGCGGTAAGCCGATTCTTCTGACGCCGGACAGTCCCGATTCGGCGCCCGATTTCGCCGCACTGGTGGCGGGGCAGAATTCACCTTGCTGGCTCGGCGTTCCGTTGAACTCGAAAAACGGCACCATCGGTGCGCTGATCGTCAAAAGCCTGCCGGGCGGCGAACGCTACACCGAGCAAGACAAAGAATTGCTGCAATACGTCTGCGCCCAAGTGGCCACGGCCATCGAGCGCCAGCAGTTACACGCCCGTCTGCGACGCATGGCGCAGTACGATCAACTGACGCAATTGCCCAATCGCGAGTTGCTGCGCGACCGTGTGAAGGCTGCGTTGACCTGCGCCCGGGAACAAGCGGGGCACATGGCGTTGCTGTATGTCGACCTGGATCGTTTCAAGCAGGTCAACGACTCCTTCGGGCATGCTGTGGGCGACATGCTGCTGCAAACCGTGGCCAACCGCCTCAAGGGGTGTGTGCGCGAGACTGACACGGTGGCGCGCATTGGCGGTGACGAATTCGTTGTGTTGCTGCACAGCGTTCAAGCAACGGAAGATGCCGACAGCGTGGCGCAAAAGCTGCGACAAGTGCTGGTGCAACCCATGCGCCTGGATGGCCACAACTTGCAAATCGAACCGAGTATCGGCGTCGCCCGCTACCCTGAGCACGGCCGCGAGGAACAGCAACTGTTCCGCCATGCCGATCAGGCGATGTATGCCGCCAAACGTCTGAATCATCGGGCGCTGGATATCTGAACGGTGGTCACCGTTCGTCGTGGTAACAGCAACTTTTCTAAACCTTTGTCGGCCAGGAAATTCTCAACTGAGGTGGGCACTTGTTCGCCCGGAGCACGACCCAGCGCAATAGACTCATGCCGGATTCAAGAAACCCGAACTGGGGGGAAACTTCGCCAACGACCGAACGAAGGCTTCTGAAACGGGTCGCAAAGGTGGGGAAACCACCAAAATGACTGTCGAAAACCGAAAGGGGCCTAGCCCGTTCAGACATCGACGTCGTCGGTGACGGTGGTTTTGATTGAGCGGCGGGGGCCTAAGCTTCCGCTTGAATTTACAGAGAAGGAGGGCGCGACCATGAGCCGGATGGCCACCCGTATACGCACTTTCAGTTTTGTCACCGTACTGGGCCTGTTTGCCAGCAGTGCTTTCGCCCAGTCGCCCGCCGAATTCATCAACGATGCGTCCGCCAAAGGCATGGCCGACATCGAGGCCAGCCGTATGGCGCATCAGAAGACCGAGTCCAAAGAGGTCAAGGATTACACCATCGTGGTCATCAACGACCGCACCACGGCCAACCAGCACTTGGCGAAGATCGCCAAAAAGCTCGATCTTCCCGTCGCGCCCCGTGAAGAAATGGCCGACAAGGCCAAACAACTGATACCGCAAGTGAAGGACGGCGCGACCTTCGACCAGGCCTACGCCGCCAGTCAGGTGAAAGCCACCGAAGAAGCCATTGAGCAGATCCAGCAGCAAGCGCAGACCACCGACGTGCCGGAGATCAAAGCCTTCGCCGATGAGACGTTGCCCAAACTGCAGAATCACCTGCAAATGGCCCGAGCGCTGCAAGCCAGCCGCTAAGGGCCGACCTCAAATAAAAACGGCGCTTTGGCGCCGTTTTTGATTATCAGCAGTCATTCAGGTTCTGCTTCGCTTTGCTCTTCTCGCCCCGTCCTTCAAGGTTCAACACTGCTCCCTCGCCCAGTTTGCGAAAGTGTTCGCGCAACGCCTCCAGTTGCTTCAAATCCAGTGATTCCAAGCCGAGCATGGCGTTCTGCGCCTTTCTGGTGGCTAATTTATTGGGGAGCGCTTGAAATGCTGACACCTGCTGAAACCTGAAAATTCTTATTACAAATCCAGGTGTGTTGCGCGACGTTCGTAGGGAGGTCTGATCAGCCTGTTATCTGTATCGTGGCTTCATGCGCTTTTTGTCCCAAAAGGAAAACACAATGAGCTGGTCCGCCAAACAATACGTCGCTTTTGAAGATGAACGCACCCGCCCGGCTCGCGATCTGCTGGCGGCGATTCCCACGGCGCAGGCCCGCTCAGTGGTGGATATCGGTTGCGGTCCCGGCAACTCGACGGAGCTTTTGGTGCAGCGTTTTCCAGGGGCAAAAGTCAGCGGGCTCGACAGTTCACCGGACATGATCGAAGCGGCGCGCAAGCGCTTGCCACAGTTGCAATTCGACGTGACAGAGATTGATCAATGGGCCGATGCGGGGCCGTTTGATGTGATCTTCGCCAACGCGGTGTTGCAGTGGGTACCGGATCACGCCAGTTTGCTGCCGGCGCTGGCAAGCAAACTCTCGTCGGGCGGCAGTCTGGCGATTCAAATGCCCGACAACCTCAATGAGTCTTCCCATCGACTGATGCGCGAAGTCGCCGCCAACGGCCCATGGGCCAGCAAACTCTCCGGCGCTGCCGGTCAGCGAACCGATATGGCAAGTGCCAGTGATTATTTCTCGATGTTGCGACCGCATTGTGCCCGGGTCGATGTGTGGCGCACGACGTATCACCATCAGTTGCCAGGCGGGGCTGCGGGGGTTGTGGAGTGGTTCAAGGGCAGCGGGTTGATTCCGTTTCTGAACCCGCTGACCGAGGCGCAGCGCACGCAGTATCTGGAGCAGTATCTGGCAGAAGTCGCGAAGGCTTACCCTGCGCTGGCGGATGGTTCGGTGCTGTTGCCGTTTCCGCGGTTGTTTATTGTGGCTACTCGAGAATAATCCAGGAAGGCGCTCAGAGCGTTCGGCGGACGCCAGATCCATTCGCAATGTTACCCTTGAGTTTGCGTGGGAGGGCGGTACCGTTCTTGCCCACGGTACGGGTCTAGCGACGTTTTCAAGAAATATCGCGGCTTTCGGTGTCTGTAAAAGGAAGAGTAAACATAGTGATCTGGTTTCTAGAAGGGCAATCCAGTCAACGGGACATCATTCTCGGTGCGCGCGAGGCGCTGCCGGCCGAAGTGAAGGTTTATGCCTCGCATCGACAGGATCGTCCTGAAATCACCTCGCTTGCCGACGTCAGTTTCACCGAGCCTGCGGACAATCAAGAGCGTATTGATTGGGTCATTTCCACCGCGCTGGCTCATGGAATCAAAGTCGTCCTGGCAGGCCGTGTTGGTCGGGAATTCGAGCACGATCGGGAGCGTTTCGAGCGCGCTGGTCTCGTCCTGGTCACCGGTGCGCTTTCTTTGAATACATTTGATCTGGTCGATGACAAAAGCCAGTTCACGGCAGAAGCGGAACGCGTGGGCCTGGCCTGCGTGCCAGCGATCACCGCCGCCAATGCCGAAGAAATGTTCGCGGCCTTTCAGACGCTCAGCGCATTGGGCGAAGTCTGCGTCAAACCGGCTGTGGGTATTTATGGTCAAGGCTTCTGGCGGTTCAAGGCAAGCGCTGACCCTTTCCGCTGCTTCGCCAACCCGGATGCGCGCGAGGTCAACTTCGACCTTTATATGCACGCCTACCACTCGGCGGTTACGCCGCCGCCACCGATGCTCGTGATGCCCTACATGCCCGGAATCGAATGTTCGGTTGATATGGTGTGCGAAGCCGGTCGCCCCATTGCTTTCGTTGGTCGTCGCAAAAAAGGGCTGCATCAGGTTTTTGAACGTGAAGGTGCAGCCGTCGAACTCGCCCTCAGGGCCGCCGAGCACTTCAAATGTGATGGCATCGTCAATGTTCAGACTCGCGACAGCTCAGACGGTAAACCACACCTGTTGGAGATTAACGCTCGTTATTCGGGAGGCATCGGTTACACCCGGGCGGCCGGTTTGAACCTCCCCGGCATATTCGCCACTCGCCGACTGGGTTTGCCAGAGCCGCCGGGTGTTTGGCAGCCGAACGTGCGTGTAAAAGGTGTCAGCGTTGCTGCGGTAACACGCCCCTGATATTAAATAGACATATGAAGTCTGGTACCATTTGCGCGTTTGTGTGGTTCGACACCGACCCACGCAGGAAGCAAAACAAGGAGTTTTCAAGGAATGATGGTGCTCGCGCCCGGCGCAAACACCGCAATATCAAGCGCCCGGAGTGAATGGACTCTGGAGTGCGGAAACTCTTCGGCTTTCGGGGAGTATGCCGCGGTTGCCATATTGCCGGTTGATGACAAACGCCGCCCGAAAGGTGAAGCCGCCCTTTTTCAAACGCCATGCGCGTGGATGGAATGGGTAGGTGATCAGCAAAAAGTCGGCTGCAAGCTGAACCTTGATGACATCCCGGCGGGTAGCGACCGCGTGCTTCTTGTGGTTTATACGTTTTCTGCCATCGGCCCGATCAGCGAACTGAGAAACCTGCACCTGCAGGTGGATGGCCAGATCGAGTTCTCCCTGGATCTGCGCGAAAACGGCGAGTCCGCCATCATCATCGGCGAGTTTTACAGCCGCAATCAGCAATGGAAATTTCGCGCGTTGGCCGAGGGTTCTGCCTACGGTCTGGCGGCGCTCGGCCGCCGCATCGGTCTCGAGATCGACGAAGCGCATCCCAAGGGACGCCCAAACGCGCCAGGGGCTGGCCGATCCGCGAGCAGCGCCAGCGGCACAGCATTCGCTGTCTCGGCCAACCATGTCATGACCTGCGCCCATGTTATTGAAGGTATGCGTGAGATTCACATCGCTTCGTTTGACGGGCGCTATCGTGTCGACCCCGTGGTGATTGATCGGCGTAACGATATTGCCCTGCTGCGGGTGATCGATTCCCCCGTGTTGAAGCCAGTGGCCTTCAAATCCGGATTCGGTTGCGATCTGGGTGAAGACATTGTCGCGTTGGGTTTTCCACTGGCCGGTTTTGCCGGTGGCGGCGTCCACGTCACTCAAGGTGGGGTGTCGGCGCTGTTCGGTTTGCACAACGACGCCAGCCTGTTGCAGTTCACTGCTGCCATCCAGCCTGGGTCCAGCGGCAGCCCGCTGTTTGATTTTTCGGGAGCCGTGGTCGGCCTCGTCACCTCATCGGTACCCGATGCACAGAACATGAATTTTGCGGTGAAAGCGTCGCTGCTGATTTCTTTCCTTGATGCCTGTCGTGTTGATGGCAAAAAAAACGCATCTGGCCAGACGTTCACCGCGGCGCAGATAGCGCGCGAAGCTCAAACATCAATGTGGCGGGTGGAAGCTACCAATCTCTGATTCATCTTTGAATTGAAACCCACCGAAGAGGCGCTGGATCGTGATCCTACGCCAAGGCAGGAATTTGTTAATGGAACCTCGTACAGCAACGAAAGCGCTGAGCGCACAACTGATGCGTGGACGTCTTGACGTCAACGTTGATGATGCTGTCATTGCCCCCGACTCACTGTTCGGCTTCGCCGAGCGTCGTAATCCGAAGCGGGCATTCCTGTTCGTGTCTAAAGTGCTCGGACGACATATTCCGGTGCGTCCCTCGGTGATGGCCGCCAGTTTTGAAAGCCTGGCCGCAGAAATTCCGGCGGATTTGCCGGGGCCTGTCCTGGTTATCGGCATGGCCGAAACCGCCGTTGGCCTCGGTGCCGGCGTGCATCGGGCATATAGCGCCACTCGCCCCGATACGGTGTATATGGTCAGCACCCGTCATCCCACGGGAACCGAGTTGTTTACCCGTTTTGAAGAAGAGCACAGCCATGCCAGTGCGCATCTGATTCACTTGCCAGTCGATCCGCAAGTGCGTGAGCAGATGCTCAATGCCCGTTCGCTGGTGCTGGTTGATGACGAGGCCTCGACGGGCAAGACGTTCATCAATCTGCACCGTGCTCTGGTCGATGCCGGTCTGGACAAGGTCGAACAAGTCGTGACCTGTGTGCTGACGGATTGGTCCGGCGGCGCAGTGCGTGCTGCGCTGGGTGATTGCGCGCATCAAGTGTCGCTGTTGCAGGGTTCTTACCAATTCTTCGAAGACCCCGATGCGCCATTGCCCGATATGCCTGCGGTGGGCACTATCGCCGTAGGTGACTGGCCGGTGAATTCGGATAATGACTGGGGACGCTTGGGCGTGCGCTCTGTTGGCGACTCGTTGGCCCCAGACCTTCACGTACAACCCGGCGAGCGGATTCTGGTCGTGGGCACCAGTGAGTTTGTCTGGCGTCCGTTCTTGCTCGCCGAACGTCTGGAGCGCGCGGGCGCGGATGTGCATTTCAGTTCGACCAGCCGCTCGCCGATTGCACTGGGCCACGTGATCGAGCACGCCTTATCGTTCGCTGATAACTACGGCCTGGGCATTCCCAACTTCCTCTACAACGTGCGCCCGGGTCAATTCGATCGGGTGCTGATCTGTTCGGAAACCCCAGCGCAGGCGGTCTCTGCCGAGTTGCTGCAGACTTTGAACGCGCAGGTGATCGTCGATGACAATTAATCGCCCCTTGGCGTTGGTTGATCTCGACGACACGTTGTTTCAAACCGCGCGCAAGATGAAAGAAGGCACACCACGCCACACGGCGACACTTGATATACATGGCCAGCCCAACGGCTACATGAGCCCTGTGCAGAAGTCGATGGCCGAATGGCTGCTGGCAACGACCGATGTGGTAGCGGTAACGGCGCGCAGCGTAGAAGCGTTCACGCGGGTCAAGCTGCCATTTCAACAAGGCGCCATTTGCTCCCATGGCGGTGTGATCCTGGGACCGGACGGCACGCTCGATCAGGCCTGGCAGGACCGCATGAGCGATATCCTCGCGGCCTACCAAAGCCGCCTGCCGGAGCTCAGTGAGGCGACGCTGGCCATTGGCCGGCAGTTGGGCATTTCCTTGCGCGGTTGGGTGGTTGAAGAGCAGGGGTTGCGCCACTACGTGGTGACCAAGCACAACGAATCCAGTGACGAGGTGCTGAGCGCGGTGCTGGCTGAAGTTCAGGCTCAGGGATTGCTGGATGGCATGCATATTCACGCCAATAGCAACAACCTGGCGTTCCTGCCGCAGGGCTTGTCCAAGCAGGCAGCGGTTCAGGAGTGGTTGCGCCGTGATCGCGAAATCAACGGTGAACGCCCTGTGCTGGGCTTTGGCGACAGCATCACCGATCTGGCCTTCATGGAGGAGTGCCACCTGTGGGCGACTCCGACGCGCAGCCAATTGGCCAAGCGGGCAGGGGCTTCGATCCATGAATGAAACCATCACCGACCTGGTAACGGTGGGCAGCGGAAGCTATGCGCCGGATGACGTGCATTTCCTGTTGCAGGCCGTGCAGATGGACGTGACGGACGTCGAGGAAAAAGAGCGACTGATTCAAACGAAGCAGAAGCACTATTCTGAAATGATCAGTCAGGAAAGCGCCCCAAGTGAAACTCACAAGGCACTGTACGAGCGTGTTCTGGCGCAAAACGGTGCGCGCATGGCCACGGATGTTCAAGCACTGGCGCTAGGTTTGAATGAGGCGTGTACCGGCACGTCTATCGTGCTGGTGTCGTTTGTACGCGCCGGCCTCCCGCTGGGTGTGCTGTTGCGTCGTGCGTTGATCGAGATGGGGCGCGAAGCCTTCCATTACGGCATCAGCATCGTCCGTGATCGCGGCATCGACACGGTTGCCCTGGAGGCCATCATTCAGACTCACGGGGCCGAGAACATCGTCTTCGTCGATGGCTGGACCGGTAAGGGCGCGATCAGCGGCGAAATTCAGCGCAGCCTGAGCGCTGATGCACGCTTCCCGAAATCTCCGCGACTTGTCGTGCTGGCCGATCCTTGCGGCCGAGCGTGGATGGCGGCGTCCGCCGAGGATTGGGTCATCCCCTCGGGGATTCTGGGAGCCACAGTCTCCGGTCTCGTCTCACGTTCGATCTGGCCTGTAAACGGCGGGCTGCACGGCTGCGTGGTCTATGACCACCTGCAGGAGCACGATGTGACACAGGTATTCATCGAGCAGATCGAAGCCCAGCGCAAAGTCTTGGGCATCGTCCCCAAAGCCCTGCCGTGGACCGACGAACAGCGTCTCGAACTCCAGGGCGCGGCCACCCACGTCGTCGAATCGCTGGCAGCACGTTTTGAGGTGACCAATCTCAATCGGGTCAAGCCGGGCATCGCCGAGGCGACACGCGCCGTGTTGCGTCGTGTCCCGCACCATGTGTTGATCCGCGACCGTAGCGACAGCGATGTGCAATTGCTGATGCACCTGACAGAAGCTGCCGGCGTTCCAGTCGAGGAAGTCGGTGCGCAGTTGGGGCCTTACCGGGCAGTGACGATCATTCGGAGTCTGGGCTGATGAAGACCCTCTCGCCCTATGCCCTCGGTGCCACGCTTTACATGCCCGCCACCCGGCCGGATCTGCTTGATGTGGTGTTCCGAAGCAAATTGCCGGAACTTCGCTCCCTGGTGGTTTGCCTCGAGGACGCGATTGCAGACATTGATATCGAAACGGCGCTGGCCAATCTGCATGGCTTGCTGACAGTTATCGATCAGCGTGGCGGTCGTCCCGAGGGCGGCCCGTTGTTGTTCGTTCGCCCGCGTGACTCGCAGATGGCTGCGGTACTCAACGACTGGCCGCTGATGTCGCATGTCGATGGATTCGTCATCCCGAAACTGACGCTGGCCAATCTGGGCGCCTGGGAGCAGGCCGTGACTAATCCCGCGCTGTTCCTGATGCCGACGCTGGAAACCACAGATGTCTTCAATCCTGGCGCCATGGTTGAACTGGGGCAGGCGCTCAAGGCCAGCCTCGACCAGCGAATCATCGCCTTGCGCATCGGTGGAAACGACTTGATGGGCAGCCTTGGCCTGCGTCGCAATCCGAGCACCACGCTCTACAGCACGCCGATGGGATACGTGATCCCGATGTTGGCAGGGGTCATGGGGTCGCAAGGTTTTGCGTTGACGGCACCGGTGTTCGAGCAACTGGCGTCGCCTCAGTTGCTCAAGGAAGAACTGGAATTCGATATCGCCCATGGTCTGGTCGGCAAGACCGCCATTCACCCCAGTCAGATTGAAATCATTCAGGACACCCTGCGCGTCAGCCTCGAGGATTTCAACAGCGCCAAACTGATCGTCAGCGACGTAGCACCGGCGGTATTCAGGCATAACGACGCAATGTGTGAGCCCGCGACCCATTACAAATGGGCGACCCGGATTCTTGAGCGCGCGCGGTGGCACGGTATCCGTCATGCGGAAACCGGTGCCGGCGAAACATCGATTCGTCTGGCTGAGGCCGCAGGATGAAAGAGCAGATCGACAATGCAAACGCGCTGCAGCGGCCAGTCCTTGCGGTGTTCGACTTCGACGGCACATTGACCCGGCACGACAGTTTCGTACCGTTTCTGAAGTTTGCATTCGGAGCACGGGAGTTCAATCGGCGCCTGCTCAGTCTGGCGCTACCCAGCCTGCGATTCGTCGTGCGGCGCATGAGCCGTGACGAACTCAAGGCGCAGTTGATTCGCACGTTTCTGACCGGTGTGAAGCTTGAGTGGCTGCAACAGCAAGCCGCGAGTTATTGCACGCGGGTCTGGCCGCGATTGATGCGTCCTTCGGGCTTGCTGGCGATTGAGGCCGAGATCAAATCCGGCGCGGTGGTGACGCTCTGTTCAGCTTCACCGGCGCTGGTACTGCAGCCTTTCGCCGAGCGTCTTGGCGTCAGTTTGATCGGCACCGAACTGGAAGTGGTGGACGGCGTATTGACCGGGCACATCACCGGCAACAATTGCAGATGCGAGAACAAAGTCCAGAGGCTTGAGGCTGTCTACGGCGTTTTGCAGCAATTCCGGATCAAAGCCTGGGGCGATACCCGAGGTGATCATGAGTTGCTCGCCGCAGCCGAAGAACCGCACTGGCGGCATTTTCATCCGGCATGGCGTCGTGGACGTCTGCGGGTCGCCAATGGAATAAATCCGGGCGTGCGCGGTGCGCAGGCCGACCTGCATGTGGCGCGCACATCCGATCGCCACATGAACACCGATGACCAACAAGGAGCGTAACGATGGCACTTACCCTGAGCAAAAAACAGTCCATTTCCCTGGAAAAAACCGCCGGCACTGCGCTGACCAGCGTCAGCCTCGGCCTGGGTTGGGACCCGGTAAAGGCCGGTTTTCTCGGCAAGTTGATGGGCAATGGTGGTGAAATCGACCTGGACGCTTCGTGCATCCTGCTCGACGCCAGCCTTCAACCGATCGACCTGGTGTGGTTCCGCCAACTGAAATCTCAGGACGGTTCGATCCAGCATTCCGGCGACAACCGTACCGGTGAAGGCGCGGGTGACGACGAAACCATCCAAGTTGATCTGCAGCGTCTGCCGGCGGTCGTCCAGCACCTGGTTTTTACGGTGAACAGCTTCACCGGGCAGAACTTCGAAAAAGTCGAAAACGCCTACTGCCGCATCGTCAACGCCAGTAACAAGAATGAGCTGGCCCGCTTCAATCTGTCCGAGCGTGGCGCCCACACCGGCATCGTGATGGCTAGCCTGTCTCGTGATAGCGATGGCTGGAAGTTCACCGCTATCGGCCAGACCACCAACGGCCGTACCGCCGATGACCTGGTGAACCTGGCCGTGCAGGCGCTGCGCTAATGGCCACTCTTGCTCCGGGCGGCAACGCACCCGTTGCCAGCGGCCCGCTTCGCGTCGACATCAATTATTCGCCGATTCCAGGCGCCGATATTGATGTCTCGGCCTTCGCTCTGGGAACCACGGCAAAGGTTCGCGGCGATGGCGATATGTGCTTTTACGGTCAGCCGAGTGTGCTGGGCGGGGCGGTCACCTTGTCCGACTCCTCGGCGGGTCGCGCGGTGTTCACAGTTGACCTTAGCCGACTGGAGCCGGCCGTGGAAAAGGTCGCACTGACCGCCACGATCTACGAAAACAAGGCCAGTTTCGAGCGCGTCTCGCAGCTGTCGGTCGTGGTGTCCGGTGGTATCGAAGCGCAGATCTCTACCAGTGGCATGAAGGAAACCGCGCTGATCCTGGGCGAGTTTTATCGTCGCCAGGGTGAGTGGAAATTCCGTTGTGTTGCACAGGGCTTCAACGGCGGGCTTGAGCCATTGGCCAAGCACTTCGGGGTCGATGTCGCCGCGCCGGCAGCGGCGCCAGCACCCGCTCCAACACCCGTGCCGCCTGCACCTGCGGCGCCGAAGTCGTCGATCAGCCTGAGCAAGGTGACCCTCGACAAGACGCGCAGCTCTATCAGTCTGGAGAAGACCGCGGCCGGTTTCGGTGAGATCAAGGTCAACCTGAACTGGAACAAGCGCAGCTCTGGCGGCTTCTTCAAAAGCAGTTCTTCGATCGACCTCGACGTGGGTTGCCTGTACGAGTTGCAAGACGGTGAGAAGGGCGTCGTGCAAGCGCTTGGCAACTGCTTCGGCAGCCTGAACCAAGAGCCTTACATCCAACTGATGGGTGACGACCGTACCGGCTCTGTCGCCGGTGGCGAGTGGCTGCACATCAATGGCGCGAAGTGGGCTGAAGTACGCCGCATCCTGATTTTCGCCTTCATCTACGAAGGGGCTCCTAACTGGCGCGAGACCGATGGCGTAGTAACCATCTACATCCCGAATCAGCCGGAGATCGAGGTTCGCCTCAACGAAGAGGGCGGACGCGATGGTATGTGCGCCATTGCGATGCTCGAAAATGACAACGGCGCCGTCAAGGTTTCCCGGCGGGTGGATTTCCACCGTGGGCATTCTGCGGTGGATAAAGCCTACGGCTGGGGCATGAACTGGCGCGCCGGTTCGAAATAGTTACCTTGGCGGGGCTTGGGGCCCCGCCCTTTTAGAGGACTTCAAAATGCTTGCATGGCTTAAAGAAAACGCTGCATTGGCACGCGACAAACTGACCTCTGAGGTCAGCAAGTTCAAAAATCAGAAATTCATGGATGCCACGACCGCAGCCTGCGCATTGGTCGCTGCTGCAGACGGAGAGATCTCCTCCGCCGAGAAAACCAAAATGGCCGGGTTCATCAACAACTCGTCAGAATTGAAGGTTTTCAACATGGCCGACGTCATCAAGTCCTTCAACGCTCACTGCGAAAAGTTTGAGTTCGACTTTCAGATCGGTCAGGCGGAAGCGCTGAAGACCATCGGCAAGATCAAGAACGATGCGGGTGCTGGCCGCTTACTGGTCCGTGTTGCCTGCGCCATCGGCGCGTCGGATGGCAACTTCGACGACAAAGAAAAAGCGGCTTGCCGTCAGATTTGCCTTGAGCTGGGTTTGAACCCGGCTGATTTCGAACTTTAAGGAGCTGTACTTGGACAGTCACATTGGATTTCCCCCACTGACCATGGCGGTATTCGTCGGTATTGCGCTGGGCGCACTGCTGCTCGACATGGTTACGCACCGTGGCGACAAGCCCATTTCGCTGGCTAAAGCCTCGATCTGGTCGGTTTTCTGGATTGCCATCTCGCTGGCGTTCGCAGGCTTTCTGTATGTCCAGCACGGGCCGCAGGTCGCGAGCCTGTTTGTCACCGGTTATGCGCTGGAGAAAGTCCTGAGCGTCGACAACCTGTTCGTGTTCATGGCGATTTTTGCCTGGTTCAAAGTGCCTGATGGCATGCGTCACCGGGTGCTGTACTGGGGGATCATCGGCGCGATCGTGTTCCGTGGGATCTTCGTTGCCATTGGCACCGGCCTGTTGGCGTTTGGCCCATGGGTCGAGGTGGTTTTTGCCGTGATCGTCGCCTGGACCGCCATCATGATGCTGCGCAGCGGCGGTGATGACGAAGAAGAGGAGGACTATTCCAAGCACATGGCCTACCGCTTCGCGCAAAAGCTCTTTCCTGTATGGCCAAAGCTGTATGGCCACAACTTTTTTGTGTCCCGCAAGCAACTCGAAGTGGAACTGAAGAAACCTGAGCACCAGGGCATGACGCTCGCGGCCAAAGGCACGCTGTTCGCCACGCCGCTGTTCCTGTGCCTGGTGGTGGCTGAGGTATCCGACATTCTGTTCGCCTTCGACTCTGTGCCGGCGGTGATCGCCGTGAGTCGCGAGCCGCTGATCGTCTACTCGGCCATGCTGTTCGCCATTCTGGGCCTGCGCACCATGTACTTCGTTCTGGAAGCCCTGAAACGCTATCTGGTCCACCTGGAAAAATCGGTTATCGCACTGTTGTTCTTCATTGCTGTCAAGTTGGGCTTGAATGCAACGGATCATATGTTCCATCACGGCTATACCATCGACGCGAACACCAGTTTGCTGATCGTGATGGTTGTTCTGGCGATAGGCGTCGTTGCCAGTCTGATCTTCCCTGCAAAGGAAGATGCACCGCTTGAAAACCAATGAGTAATCGTCTTCACCACAAGGAGTAATACCCATGGCACTGACTCTTCAAAAGGGTGCAAACCTGTCTTTGACCAAAACCGACCCGAGCCTGAGCAAGATTCTGGTTGGCCTGGGCTGGGATCCGCGTGCAACTGACGGCGCCGAGTTTGACCTGGACGCGAGCGCTCTTCTGCTGGGTGCGAATGGCAAGGTCCGCGGCGAAGCTGACTTCATTTTCTACAACCAGCTGAAAAGCCTGGACGGCTCGGTTGAGCACACTGGCGACAACCGCACCGGTGCTGGCGACGGCGACGACGAAGTGATCAAGGTCGACCTGAGCCGTGTCCCGGCTGACGTAGACAAGGTGGTCTTCGTCGTGACCATTCACGACGCCGAAGCGCGCAAGCAAAGCTTTGGTCAGGTGGGTGGTTCCTTCATCCGTGTCGTTAATGACGTGACCAGTGCCGAAGTGGTTCGTTACGACCTGGCTGAAGACGCCTCTACTGAAACAGCGATGGTGTTCGCAGAGCTGTATCGCCACAACGGCGAGTGGAAATTCCGAGCCGTGGGTCAGGGTTACGCCGGCGGCCTGCGCGCCTTGGCCAACTCCTACGGTATGAACTTCTAAGCAACCCCCAACAAAAGGAATCTGAACATGGCTGTAAGTCTGTCCAAAGGTGGCAACGTTTCGCTGTCCAAAGAAGCTCCGGGCCTGTCCGAAGTGATCGTGGGCCTGGGTTGGGATCCGCGTGTCACTGACGGCGCCGAGTTCGACCTGGATGCGTCGATTTTCATCGTCGGTGAAAACGGCAAAGTGCTCGACGACAACGGCTTCATTTTCTACAACAACAAAACCTCTGCCGACGGTTCCGTTGAGCACATGGGCGACAACCGTTCGGGTGCTGGCGAAGGCGATGACGAACAAGCCACCGTCAAACTCAACGGCCTGGCTGCCGCTGTGAAAAAACTGGTGTTCTCGGTGACCATCCATGACGCCGAAGCTCGCAAGCAAAGCTTCGGTCAGGTGTCCAACGCCTACATCCGTGTGGTCAACAAGGCTGACGGCAAAGAACTGGCCCGCTACGACCTGAGCGAAGACGCTTCCACCGAAACAGCGATGATCTTCGGTGAGCTGTATCGCAACGGCGAAGAGTTCAAGTTCAAGGCGATCGGCCAGGGTTTCGCTGGCGGCTTGAAGCCTCTGGCTGAAGCTCACGGCGTGAGCATCGGCTAACCCGAAAGGGTTGGGAGGGGCCCCCTCGCGAGGGGGCTTTTTCTTGCCCGGCGTTCGGGCAGCGCAATTATCCGCACGCCGTCAGCGAATAATGCCTTTGGCCTTGGCCTCTTTGAGCCAGATCGGGAACTCGGCCATCAGCATGTCATAGAGCTGTTCCTCGCTGATGTCGTGCAGGTCGTCCAGTGCGAAGAAGCCGCAGTTGTCGACCACGCGTCCCGGCAGGGTGTCCAGTTTCTCCAGAATGCCGTAGCCGTGGCCACCGAGCCCGACGAATTGCCAGAAAATCGGCAGGTTCGCCGCGTCGACCATCAGACGAGTGATTTTGCGGCTTTCAGACACGCCGCCGTCGCTGATGAACAGGACATACATCGGCGTGCCGTCGTCGGATTGCTTAAACTGCTCCACGACTTTCTGGATGACTTTCGGCTCATCGTTGATCCGGCTGCCGAGTTCCCAGTTTCTCCAACCTCTATTGTCGGTGTCGATGAATGCCTTGTGATTGCCCAGCGTCACCGGCGAGAGGCGCAACGGCTTGGCGCCGAACGCCCAGCAATCGAGCTCGCCGTCCTCATCGAACGACACCGCCAGCGGCAATAGCCGGTTGACCACTTCCTGCACCCGGCCTTTGGCGTACTGATGGTTCATTGAACCAGAAGCATCAAGCACCAGAACAACCCGGGCCTTGGTATGGGTGAGGTTGGCTTTTTCCAGGCTGATCTGTGCTTTCTTTGCCAGGCTGACCAGATGCGGTGCGGCGTCGGCGATTTTTTTCTCGAGGGATATTTTGGCTGGTGCTGGTGCTGGTGCTGGCGCAGGGCTTTCAGCAACCTCGCCACCGAAGTGATTCACCAGCGCATCCAGACCTTGTGCGTAACCTTGCAGGTTCGAGAGCAGGCGCCATTCGCCGTTCTTGCGATACAGCTCGGCAACCATAATGGCTTTCTCGGCGCTGAACGTCGCCCCGGAAAACGCACATTGAGCGACGGTCTGGCCGGCAGGGTTGGACACGCTGAAGTGACTGGCACCGATAGCGCTCATCGTCCCTTGGCCGTCGATGGAGGCTGTGAACACCAAGCGGTCTATGGAGGTGGGTAACTGCGCGAGGTTGATTTGAAAGCGGCCCTGATCTTCGATTTTTACGCTGGCGCATGGCGTCGTCGGTTGATTGAAAAAGACCATGTAGCGATCGTCTGAAAGTTTGCCTTGCGCGTCGACGCCGAAACAGACGAAATCGATGACGTCGCTGGACTGGATCTGTACCGCGAGTGTGAGCGATTGCCCCTGAAGAATGTTTGACAGGGGGAGCCGCTGTCCTTGGGTGATCTGCATCTTGCTTCCTTGAGTGATGATTTGCTGCCTCGGCGCAACGCGTCGGCGCACGCCGAATATTCTGTTATCCGATAATGCGCGGGCGATTGAATAGCCCGCGCATTATCACCCTAAACCGGCTAGCGACGGTCGATGGGTTTGTGCTCAGCGTTGCACCGCCACCAACATCATCATCGGCCGCTCCTGTTCTTCAGCCAGCGCCGGTTGCGCCGCGATATCCGCATCGCTTGGCCCCCATTCGTTGACATGACGAATGCTGAAACCAGCGCCAATCAATGAATTGAGCAACGTGCCGACCGTGCGATGCTGCTTGATCACGCCCTCGGCCAGCCAGTTCGTTACGCGTTCCCCTTCCATCTGATAACTGTCCAGCGGCCAGCGCTTGCGACCTTCACTGTCGATCAGCCAACCCGGATTGCGCGGTGCCATGAAGATCGGGTGCTCGATGGAGAACACAAAGTGCGAACCCGGTTTCAGCGCGCCGTAGAGGTGGGCAAACAGCCCCGGCAGATCCTTGATGTAGTGCAGCGCAAGCGAGCTGTAAGCCAGGTCAACACTGCAGGCGGGCAAGGCGAGTTGTTCAAGATCGGCGCGTTCGTAGCGGATGTTCGCCGCCGTGGTGGTTTCGCGCGCGCGCTCCAGCATTTTTTCCGAGACATCCAGCCCCAGCACGTTAGCCGCGCCCTGTTCACTGGCCCAGCGGCTGAACCAGCCATAGCCGCAGCCCAGGTCCACCACGTTAAAGCCATGCAGGGAGGGCAGCAGCGCTTTGAGCGCCGGCCATTCCGGCGCGGCATCGAGGCCGCCGATGGAACGGTTCATCTGACTGTAGCCCTGGAAAAATTCGGGATCGTCGTAAATGTTTTGAGTCATGGGTGAAGTGCTCTTTTGAGTTCAGTCGTCAGCGGCAAATTGGCCGCGATTGGGATTCCCTCGAAAGTGATGACGCGTATTCGTCGATGGCCGCGCAGGGAGAGGGGGGTGGTCGATGAGGAAATGCTAGCGGGTCGTGCGACAAGTGAGAACCGGTGGAGTGTTGTGGATCTGTAATGTCGGACGAATCGACGTTTTTTGGGTGTGCGTAAACGCTTTCTGAAGGATGTGTTTAGAGGCGTTCGGTGTTACGTCCTGAAGCCTACAAATCCTTGCGTCGTTGCCTACCGGTACGCCAGAATCCGCCGGCTTGTGCGCCTGGGGGGCGGTCGGTAACTTGGTTCGCGTCACTGATTTCCAGTGATCGGGTTTAGCAGCCCGGCTAGGTTTGACCAACGGTTGCACATGCATCTTCCAGTCAGGTTCGCCTGCGCTTGATGGTGGCTGTGCGCATGGCATCTTCGGATGCGCCGGGTTTTTGGTCTTCCTACCGGTCTGCTAACTTGCGCACAGCTGCCACCCTTTCGTATAGCAGCGGGATGGTTGCGGTTACCGATAGAGGAAGATTTCATGTTCAAAGTTACGCCCAACCCCCCAGAAACCGATCCGGCATCCCCTTACGAATCGACCGGCTCAGAAAAATCCCACGAAGCCGCCAAACGCGCCCTCGACCACGGTCTCAACCCAGCAGGCCAAATCATGGGCTCTACCAACGAGCCCGAACCGATGTTTCTCGCCAATCCGGCGTACGACACCGAATCCCTGCTGGCCAACGCCAGCGAAACCCTCGGCTCGGCCACCACCATGCTCAACAACTTCGCCGCGCTGCTCGACAACTCGCACCGCAAGACCGTACTCGGCATTGCGCAGGTCGTCATGTTGGGCGAATTGGCGGTGAATCAGGCGCTGGATAACGTCATGCCTGCGGAGTAGGCGCGGCGCGGCTTTCTACAGCGCGTAAAAAACTGGTCTTCAAGACCGGTTTTTCATGGCTGTAGCAAAATTCAACCCGGCTGCAAAATTTCTTCAACAGATCCTTCTTCGGGTGCGGCACCGTGACCAGTCCAGGCTTGGTCGGATGCTTGAAGTGATGATGACGGCCTCTGACGCTCACTCAATACCAAATGCCTGCGACGAGCCGGCCGATTAAAAACGGCTATTCACAACACCTCTCTGTGGTGTGCTCGGTGGGTGCTATGCCTACTGGTTTTCTGTGATCAACACTATAACCACCGAGTGGTCATCGTCCGTTGTCGAGATCGTGGCGAGAGGGCGTCTAGAAAAGGAACTGTCGAGGGGCTGGAGAGTGTGTTGCCGGCTTTTGCATTGTTTCGAAAAACTGACATGGACCCGTTTTCAGACACAAAAAAACCGGCCATCAAGGCCGGTTTTTTCTGTTTCTGCATCCCCCGTCAAAAAGCATGACGTGAGACCTATATTCGATTGGAGCGGGTAGAGGGAATCGAACCCTCGTCGGAAGCTTGGGAAGCTACTGTTCTACCATTAAACTATACCCGCTCAGAGCGGCTGACTTTGTACCAGAGTCGCCAACGAATTTGAAGTTTTCTTTTGCGTGCGATGGCTTTAAATCGCTGAAAACGGTCAATCGCGGGTGAGCGCTGCGGGTAAGTAAACGAAAATCTCAGCCCGGCAGGCTCGCTCGCGACGACGCTTTTTCAAATGGCCAGTGCATGGTGATCCTGAACAAACGAGTAACGCGTTCGGCTCGCCTGCGGTGCCGGTTTCAGAAAGCCGAGCAGGGCGTTCTGGCTGTCGCGACATGCTGTCTTGTGCTCCATGTCGAGAAAGTGCCCGGTGGCCTGCAGCGTGGTGAAGGTGCTCTGAGCCACATGGTTGCCGAACAGGCGCGCATCGTCGGCGGCGGTGTACTCGTCCCATTCACCGTTGAGAAACAGCACCGGCACGTTGATTTTCTGCGCTGCATTCAAATAGCACAGACGATCACTGTGGAGCACGTCGCTGATGTGGAAGTGCATCTGCCCGTATTCGTGCTCGGCCAGGCTGCTGACGTGGCGGTAGTTGAAGCGCTTGAACAGCGACGGCAGGTGTTTGCCGATGGTGCTGTTGACCAGTTCACCGACCCGGTCGCCATCGCGTTGGCCGAGGTAGTCGACGCCGCGCTCCAGGTAATCGAGCATGTGCGCGTTGATCACCGGAGAGAATGAGCTGATCACGGCTTTTTCGATGCGCCGTGGCTGATGTGCGAGGGCAACGAGTGTGGCGGCGCCGCCCCAGGAAAACGACAACACATGCTCAGCGCCGAAGTGGTCGATCAACTCCAGCAGGATCTGCCCTTCGACTTCTTTCGTCAGATGTTTCTCGTGCAGGTTGTGGGCTTTTGACTTGCCCGCGTAGGGCTGGTCGTAGCAGACCACGTTGAATTGCGGGTGCAGGTTTTTCACAGTCTGTGCAAACGACGCAGTCGTGGCCATCGAGCCGTTGACCAAGATGATGGTCTTTTCTGCGGCGTCTGCGCGATAGAACTCCGTGTAAACCCGATACTGACCCTGTATATCCAGCACAGCGATTTCTGGCCTCATGTCATAAGACTCCTGGCAAGCAAGCGGGTATGCGCGCAAATAGAGATTGCACGAGCTTTGTGACAGGTAGGCATACGCCTGAAATTTGCTTGGCCCATGTCGATCCGGTACGGCAGGTCGACGGGTATTGTTATTGGCGGGCAGTCTGCCGGCTGAGGCGCAGCCCTGAGGGCTGTCTACCGGCAAAAAGTTTCTTAGAGGTATGGTGTGACTCGTCGGTCACATTTCGGCCGACGTCCTGATTCAAGCAGGGGGATCAGGATCGCGCAAGTGCCGTTGGTAAATTCTTCGACGACTTCTGCTGAGCGGTCGCGGGTTTAGAACAATTGAATCTCTTCGGTGCGCAAAGCGCGGTACTCGCCCGGTTTTAGCGCGTGATCGAGCAGCAACGGGCCCATGGATTCGCGGTGCAGGCGCAGGACTTTGTTGTTGAAATGGCCAAACATGCGCTTCACCTGATGGTAGCGGCCCTCGACGATGCTCAAGCGCGCCGATCTTGGGCCGAGCAACTCCAGATGCGCCGGTTGCGTGGTCAGATCCTCGAAAGCAAAGTAGATCCCCTCGGCAAACGTGAGCGCGTAGTGCGCGCCAATGTCCTGTTCGGTCTCAACGTAATAGACCTTCGGCAATTTGGTCTGCGGCTGGGTCAGGCGTCGCGACCATGTGCCATCGTTGGTGATCAACATCAGCCCGGTGGTGTTGAAGTCCAGGCGGCCGGCGATGTGCAGGTCGTCTTTGTCCGGCTCATCGATCAGCTCGAGCACGGTCGGGTGTTGTGGGTCGCGGGTGGCGCTGACGCAGCCCGCAGGCTTGTGCAGCATGAAGTAGCGCGCCGGTTTGCCGAGTTGCAGCACTTGGTCATCGACTTCGACGCGGCTGAATTCCAGTACATCGCTGTGGGGATCGATGACGATTTTTCCGTCAACCCGCACGCGCTTTTCCACCAGCAACAGGCGAACCTGCTGACGGTTGTAGCGGGGCAGATTGCTGAGGAAACGGTCGACGCGCATGTTCAGGTTTCGCTGGGTGAAGGGCGCGCATCTTACGGGATTGGCTGGCTGGCCGCTTGCAGTTGCGCCTCGACCTGCGCGCACCGTGGGCACAGGCAGGATTTGTCGCGCAGTTCGGGCGGCAATGCTTCGAGCACTGCCGGGTCGATGCTCACGCCGTAGCACCAGCAGGCGCGGTCGGCGGTGCGCGGGTCGGCCAGGCTGCAGTCGTTGCGGGCACCGCAGGCCGGGCAGAGGTCGGGTCTTTCAATGACGTCAGGCATAAGTCGAGTGAGGCATTTCCACGCAGGTGCGGTTGCGGCCGGTTTGTTTGGCCCGGTACATCGCATGATCGGCCCGGGACAGCAGGCTGTGCAAGGTGTCATCCCGTTGCAGGGTGGTGGCGCCGATGCTCACCGTCAGATTTAGCGTGTGGCCGTTGTAGGCGTATTCGTGTTGTTCGACGTGCTGACGGATCTTCTCGGCAATTTTCTGACCGGTTTCGCCGTCGGTGTCCTTCAGCAAAACGATAAATTCCTCACCGCCCCAGCGGCAGACGATGTCGGCATGGCGCAGGCAGCTCTGTAGATCCCGGGCGAAACCGATCAACACTTGATCGCCTGCCATGTGGCCGTAGGTGTCGTTCAGCACTTTGAAGTGATCGAGATCGAGCAGCAACGCGGTCAGCGATTTGGTTTCGCGTTGCGCTTCGTGCAGGGCTTGCGCGGCCAGCAGATCAAAGCCGCGCCGGTTCGGCAGTTCGGTGAGGCTGTCGAGCGTGGCCTGGGCCTGGATTTTCGATTGAAACCGTTTGATCACGCGGTTCAGTAGCGCCAACACAATCAAGGTCACCAGCAGGCAGATCAGCAGATTGAGGTACAGCGACTGACGGATTTCACTCAGTGCACCGTCTTCGCGTTTATCAACGAACAAGTACCAGTTCAACTCCGGGATAAACCGCACGTTAAGGAAGTGCCCCTGACCGTGGGCGGAATATTCGTAGCTGCCGCTGTGGGGCTTGGGCAATTGGCTGACCAGGCTTTTCATGCTGTCGATTTCGCCGAGGCTCTGGCCAATGTGCGCGCCTTCAGGTCCGCCCTGGGCACCGGTCAATACCAGTCGGCCAAAGGTGTCGACGAAGTACACACTGCGTTGATAGCGCTGTTGGTATTTGTCGATCAGCTTGATCACCGCGTCCACCGTCAGGCCGACACCCGCCGCGCCGATGAAGCGGTTGTGGTAGTCGTAGACCTTGTAGTTGATGAAGAACGTCAGGTTGTCCTTGTTGGCCAGATCCGGGTCGACGTTGATCTCGTACGGGTCTTTCATGTCGCGCACGCGGAAGTACCAGGCGTCACGCGGCTCCTCGACCTTGACCTGCTTGAGCACGCCTTTGGCGTGGTAGTAGGTGAGGGTGCTGTTGGAGACGAAGAACGCGGTGTAGGCGCCGTAATGGGTCATGACTTCGTCGAGATAACGGGTCATCTGCTCGGGGTTCTGTTCGCCGTTTACCACCCAGTCGCGCATGAAGGTGTCGCGGGACATCATCGAGGAAATCAGGATCGGCCTGACAAGGTCTTTCTGGATTTCCGAATACACGGTGTCGGACGTCAGCGGCAGTTCGGTGTTGACGATGTTGTCGCGGATCGACGTGCGCGAGGCGTAGTAGCTGAGCAACGAGGTGGCGAGGAAACCGGCGCCCAGCAGGGCGATCAGCGTCAACACCAGTGAACGTTGGGAGTACAGCGGAGAACGAAGCGGCATGGCAGATCCGTTGGCAGTGGCCCGATGGCAAACATTCTAATGGGACTGCGGGGGAAATATCTGCCCCATGTGCGGCGCGAATGGTCGTTCCTGTATTCGCCTGAAGTGACGCCACCCTTTGTAGGTGGGCGCCTGCTCGCGATGGGGCTGTGACACTCACCCATGATGCGGCTCAAACACCGCCATCGCGAGCAGGCTCACGCCTGCCAAGGAGCGCCTCAGACCAGGGTTTTCAGATAGGCCCGCCACCCGCCCAGATGGCTGATATCCACGGCGCCTTCCAAGCCATACGGCTCACAGATGAACCCGCTCTCCCAGCGCCCATCCGCCAGTTGCACCTTGCCCAGGCCGAGTGGGGCGGGAATACCGGTAAGGAACGAGCCCAACTCGCTGCTCGGCAACTCCCAGACTTCCACCGCAATGGCCACGCCGCCATCCTTCACCCGGACCATGCCTGGGCGCCTCGGTGGGCCGCCAGCCAAGGCGTGAAGTTGATAGTCCGGCGAGCTGAACGTGGTTTCCAGCAAGCGCCCACCCCGTTGCGTGAGTTGCCCGTTCAACGGCAAACCTTGCAGATGCGCGCCGCACACCACCACACGCGCGCGGTCATTGCGTGCCACGTTCGCAGGTGTTGGCTGCGCGCAATCTTGCTGGCGCTGCAGCGCATCCGCCACGCTCAACAGGTATTGATCGGTGAACGCCCGTCCGAACAGCGTCACGCCCCACGGCAAACCATTGGCCATGAACGCGCTTGGCACGGCGACGGCGGCGTAATCGAGCAGGTTCATGAAGTTGGTGTAGTAACCGAGTTCGGAATTGCGCAGCACCGGTTCGGCGTCCAATTGCGCCAGTGTCACGGGACGGCCGAGGGTCGGGGTCAGCACGCAGTCGAGGTTTTCGAGTGCCTGATCGCAAAGCGCTTTCAGGGCTTGCAGCCGATATTGGGCGCGGAAGGTCTGCACGCCCGTCACCGCCGCAGCCTTGGCCAGCACAGCACGGATCACCGGCAAGACCGCTTGGGGATTCTCTTCCATCAATTCGCCCGCCACGCTGTAGCGCTCGGCGACCCACGGCCCTTCGTACAGCAAGCGTGCGGCTTCCAGGAACGGCGACAAATCCAGCTCGACCGCTTCGCCACCCAGGGCCTGGAGCCGGTCGATGGCATCGCCGAACAGCAACGGGCCTTCGACGCAGCCGAAAAACTCCAGATCCTGCGCACGCGGGACTCCGAAGCGAAACGGCTGTGGCGCACCGAATGCCGAGCCGTCATTCCACGCCGGATTAGGGCGGCTGTACTCATCCCGTGGATCGAGTTTTGCGGTCAGTGCCAACAACTGACTGGCCTCGCGCGCGGTCGCGGTAAACGTGGTGACGCAATCCAGCGTCCGGCACGCCGGCAGCACCCCGGCCGTGGAGATCAGCCCTTTGCTCGCTTTCAAACCGACCAGGTTGTTCAGGCCCGCCGGTACTCGCCCTGAACCTGCGGTGTCGGTGCCCAAGGCAAAACTCGCCACGCCCAACGCCACCGCCAGCGACGAACCGGCGCTGGAACCTCCGGACGGATAGTGCGGCAACACGCTGTTCGGACATGCGCCGTAGGGTGAGCGGCTGCCGTTGAGGCCAGTCGCAAACTGATCGAGGTTGGTCTTGCCCAGCGGAACCGCCCCCAGCGCAATCAACTGTTCGACGATGGTCGCCGAACGCTGCGGCGTGTACGCGAACGCTGGGCACGCGGCGGTGGTGGGAATGCCCGCCAGATCGATGTTGTCCTTGATCGCAAACGGCACGCCGTACAGCGGCAGGCTGTCGATGTCGCGGCCGTCGAGGGCGGCGAGGTACGGCTCCAGTTCTTCGACACTGAGCAAGTGGATGAACAGGTGATAGTCGGGATTCAGCGCGGCGGCTTTTTCGCGCAGTGCAGGCAGCAATGTGCGGGGTGTTGTTTCACCCTTGATATAGGCCTGGCGCAGAACATCGAGTTGCAGATTCATGAGTTGATCCTTTTCCAAATGGGTTCAGTCGAGTTCCAGCACCACGACCCGTTGACCTGCGCGCACCGCCGAACCCGGCTGCACACGAATTTCGCGTACGACGCCAGCCATTGGCGCGAGCACGGGGATTTCCATCTTCATCGATTCGAGAATCACCAGCACATCACCCGCCGCGACGCGGCTGCCAGCCTCGACTTGCACTTGCCAGAGGTTGCCGGCGATATGGCTGTCGATGCTCTGCAGGCCGTGCGCCAACGGTGCGTCCTCGGTTGATGGCGGCGCCACTTCTTCGCTGTCGAAGTGCGCCTGACCGCTGGCGATCCAGCGCTCGCGCTCGGCGTTGAATGCGCCTTGCTGTTGGTTGCGAAACGCACTGATGCTGTGCGCTTCACGGCTCAGAAAATCCTGATACTCAGCGAGGTTGAGTTGGCTGTGTTCGATGTCCAGTTCAAAACGCCCGAGGGGAAAATCCCTGCGGATACGCAACAACGCCTCGGCGCTGACCGGGTAAAAACGAATCTGGTCGAAGAAGCGCAGCAGCCACGGTTTGCCATCGAATGCCGCCACTTCGCGATAGCGATTCCACATCTGTAACGTACGCCCGACGAACTGATAACCGCCCGGGCCTTCCATGCCGTACACGCACAGGTAAGCGCCCCCGATGCCCACCGAGTTCTCGGCGGTCCAGGTGCGTGCCGGGTTGTATTTGGTGGTGACCAATCGATGGCGTGGGTCGAGCGGAGTGGCCACCGGCGCGCCGAGGTAGACGTCGCCAAGGCCCATCACCAGATAGCTCGCATCGAACACCGTGCGCTGTACTTCGTCGAGGTTCGGCAGGTCATTGATGCGGCGGATGAACTCCAGATTGCTCGGGCACCATGGGGCATCCTTGCGCACGGTGGTCATGTATTTCTCGATCGCCAACTGACAGGCCGGGTCGTCCCAGGACAGCGGTAAATGCACGATGCGCGACGGCACCTGCAAATCCTTGGCAGCGCACACCGCGTCCCATTCCCCTGCGACGATGCCGAGCAGGTCGGCGAGTGGCAATTGTTCGGGCTGATAGTGAACTTGCAGCGAGCGAATGCCCGGCGTGAGGTCGATCACACCGTGCAGGGCTTTGCTTTCCAAAGCTTGCATCAGGGCGTGAGCGCGGAAGCGCAGGACCAGATCGAGTTCAGGCTCGCCGATTTCCAGCAACAGGTGAGTATCCCCGCAGACTCGCGCAACAAGCCGCCGATCCCCCTGACCCAACTCCAACACCACAGGCGACACCAAACCCTGCGGGAGCGGGCTTGCTCGCGAAAGCGGTGTGTCAGGCACATCAATGTTGACGGACACGGCCTCTTCGCGAGCAAGCCCGCTCCCACAGGGGGTATCCCATTTCAGGGCGAGTTCGCGGGCGGTTTTGAGGCCCACCGGGATGAACTGGATTTTATCGCCAGCCTTGAGCTGCCCTAGCTGCCACAGATCGGCTTCGATCACCGTCACCGGGCACACAAACCCGCCAAGGCTCGGGCCGTCAGGGCCGAGGATCACCGGCATGTCACCGGTGAAGTCCACGGCGCCGATGGCGTAGGGATTGTCGTGAATGTTTGAGGGGTGCAATCCGGCCTCGCCACCGTCGGCGCGCACCCATTCCGGTTTCGGGCCGATCAGGCGCACGCCGGTGCGGCTGGAGTTGAAGTGCACTTCCCACGGGGTCGCGAAGAAGGTGTCGATGGCGTGTTCGGTAAAGTATTCCGGTGCGCCGTGAGGGCCGTAGATCACGCGAATCTGCCGCACGGCCGGCAACACGCTGATGTGCTGCGCTGCGAGGTGTTGACCGGCGCTGCGATCGGCCAGCGCCGGTATGTGCAACACGTCGCCAGCGCGCAAGGCACGACCGCCATGGCCGCCGAACTGGCCGAGGGTGAACGTGCTTTTGCTGCCCAGATAGTCCGGCACCTGCAAGCCGCCGCGCAGGCACAGATAACTGCGCGCCCCGGCACCGTTGATGCTGCCAACGTTCAACGTCGCGCCCGCCGGGATCAGCAGCGCGGTGTTCATTGGTACGGTTTGACCATCGCACGCCAAGGCAATCGGCGCCCCGGTCACCGCCACCACCGCCTCGCAGTTGAAGCGCAGCATTGGCCCGCTCATGGTGATTTCCAGCGCCGCTGCGCCGTCGGCATTACCAAGCAGGCGATTGCCCAGCCGCAACGCGCGGCTGTCCATGGGCCCTGAGGGCGGTACACCGACGGCCCAGTAACCGAGGCGACCGGGATAATCCTGCACGCTGGTTTGCGTGCCGGCGCTGAGCACTTCAAAGGTATTGGCGCGATAGACCAGGTTCTCAAGGCAGCGGGTCCACGGTTCACCGCTGGCGAACGGGGTGTCGAGCAGAATCTGGCGCAGGTAATCGCGGTTGGTTTCTACGCCGTACAACTGGCTGTCACCGAGCGCCTGATGCAGTTCTGTGCGCGCTTGTTCACGGTTCGGCGCCCAGGAGATGACTTTGGCGATCATCGGGTCGAAGTATGGCGGGATCTCGCAGCCAGCCTCGACCCACGTGTCGATGCGTAACTCAATGCCGTTGGCCGGTGGGAATTCGACAGCCGTCAGCAGGCCCGGGCTCGGCTGAAAATCACGCCCCGGATCTTCCGCATACAAGCGCGCCTGAATAGCATGGCCGCCGGGTTTCAGGTCGCGGTACAACTCGGCGAGCGGCGCCAGATCACCCGCGGCCAGTTCGACCATCCAACGCACCAGATCCACGCCCCAGACCTGTTCCGTGACGCCGTGCTCGACCTGCAAACGTGTGTTCACTTCAAGAAAATAGAAGCGCTGCGCTGCGCTGTCGAAGACAAATTCAACGGTGCCGGCGCTACGGTAATTGACCGCTTTGGCCAGTTTGATCGCCGCCGCACACAGCTCATCGGCCATGCCGACTGGCAGGTTCGGCGCTGGGGTTTCTTCGAGGACTTTCTGGTTGCGCCGCTGCACTGAACAGTCGCGCACACCGAGGGCGATGACTTCGCCGCGACCATCGCCGAATACCTGCACTTCCAGATGCCGGGCGCGCTGAATGTACTTCTCGATGAACACCCCAGCGTCGCTGAAGTTGTTCTGGCCGAGACGCTTGACCGCTTCGAATGAGTCGCTCAATTCGCTGGCGCTGCGGCACACGCGCATGCCGATGCCTCCGCCGCCAGCGGTGCTTTTGAGCATGACCGGGTAGCCTACGTGCTCGCCAGCGATCAGCGCCGCGTCGAGGCTGTCGAGCAGTTCGGTGCCTTCGAGCATAGGGACGCCGTGCTGTTTCGCCAAAGCGCGGGCGGTGTGTTTGAGGCCGAACACTCGCAGTTGCTCCGGCGTCGGGCCGATGAAGGCGATGCCTTGGGCTTGGCACGCTTCAGCGAAAGCGGCGTTTTCCGAGAGAAAGCCGTAGCCGGGATGAATCGCCGTGGCACCGCTTTCTTTGGCAATGGCGAGGATTTTATCGACATCCAGATAAGTGCCGGCCGCTGCACCTTCGCCAAGGCTGTGGGCTTCATCGGCTTGCAGGATGTGCAGGCTGGCGGCATCGGCTTCGGAGTAAACGGCGACGCTTTTGACCTGCAACGGCGCGAGGGTGCGCAGAATGCGGCAGGCGATTGCGCCACGGTTGGCGATGAGGACTTTTTCGAACATGGCATAACCCCTGAAGGGGAAGCGGGCCGTCCCGCCGTTTTTCGACTGGCATCCGGGTCGTCCCGGATGAAAAACACGTTCTCCCAATCAGCACAAAACCCTTGTGGGAGCGGGCTTGCTCGCGAAAAAACTGTGTCAGTCAGCAGGTGTATCTGATACACCGCTTTCGCGAGCAAGCCCGCTCCCACCTTTTGATCAGGGGCGTGCGGACGGTTTCAGGCACTGCCCGGATCGGGCCTGGCACAGGGCAAACAACCAGCGGCGCAAACGGCTGAATTTCAGTTCCATACCAGCAGCTCCGCAGGAGTCGGGTTGTAGGCGTTGCACGGGTTGTTCAGTTGCGGGCAGTTGGAAATCAGCACGATCACGTCCATCTCGGCGTGCAGGTCGACGTATTTGCCCGGCGCGGAAATCCCGTCCTCGAAGGTCAGCCCACCGTCGGCAGTGACGGGGACGTTCATGAAGAAATTGATGTTCGGCCCGATGTCGCTTTTACCCAGTCGGCCGTCGTGCACACAGGCCCGCAGGTAGTTGTCGCGGCAGCTGTGCATGTAGCGTTTTTCCAGGGCGTAGCGCACGGTGTTGCTCTCTTGCGCACAAGCGCCGCCGAGGGTGTCGTGGCGTCCGCAGGTGTCGGCGATGAGGGTCAGCATCGGTTTGCCGAGGTTGGAATAAAGCACGCTGCCGGTGCTCAGGTAGACGCTGTTCTGCCGACGCAAGGTGCGTTGCACGTCGTAGCGCTCTTTGGGATTGGCGACGCTGTAGAACAAAGTGTCGATCGCCTGGTTGCCTTCCAGATCAAGAATGCGCAGGGTCTGGCCGGCCTTGACCTCCATCAGCCAGGGTTCGCCGGCAGGGATGGTCGCGCGGTAGACCGCAGTGTCGGGTTGTCTGTTTTCGCAAACGTCAGCAGTAGCGATGGCAAATGACATGGCGGCGATCCTCAGGCGAACAAACGGTCAGTGTTGATAAAACCGCGCTCGTTCTCGGGGCGCGAGGTGCGGCAGTGTTCGGCGACGCTGGCATCGGCGTTCATCCAGCTCAGCTTCAATGGTTTGGGCGCGTAGTCCGGCGCCGGGTCCATCGGGTGTTGCAGGGCGGTGAGGACGATGAGGGTGTCCATCGGCGCGTACAGTTCGATGTAGTCGCCAGCCTTGGAGTGGTCTTCGACGAAGTGGAAATGTCCCGCTTCATCGACGTTTACGCGGCTGAACAGATTGAGGGTCATCAGCAGGTCGGACAGGCCCAGCCCCCACTTGCCCAGTTCCACCAGCAGGTTGTCGGTGCCATTGCGGAAGAAGCCATTGCGCAGTTCCTGGTAGCGCCCCTGGCCGTACTTGTGCGCGACTTCTTCTGCGCAAAGCACACCGCCGAGGCTGTCGCTCCAGCCGCAAGTGTCGGCGGTGATGGCTGCCAGCACGCGGCCCATGTCCGAATACAGGCAGTGGCCGGTGGTGAGCTTGGCGGTGTGTTGGCATTTGAGGCTGTCGGGCAGGTTCAGCCGCTCGGTTTTTTCGTTGGCGTTGAGCAGGGTCAGGCTGACGTTGGCGCCACCGCGCAGATCGGTCAGGCGCAGCAATTGGCCACGCTTCAACACGAAGGAACGGTGACCGCCACCGGGCAGCATTTCTTCTGCGAACGGTGGGAACAGTTGGGTCGAATCAGTCATTGGAATATGCCTCTCAAGCAGTTCGAAGTGCGCCCGCCAGTGACGCCGGCAAGGCTTCGACGGCGGCGCGTTGGGCGCGGCGGTCGCTGTTCAAAGGGATGTCGTAGGTGATGCGTGCGCCATAGGCGCCGGGGGCATGCGGGTCGAGTCGAACCTTGTCGAACACCAGCAAACGAGTGCCCAGGCTGAAACCTTCGGCCAGGTCATGGGTGACCATGAACACCGTCAACGGCGTCTCGCGCCACAGGTCCAGCAGCAGGGCATGCATGTCTTTGCGGATGCCTGGATCGAGTGCGCCGAACGGTTCGTCGAGCAGCAATACTCGCGGTTTCATGATCAGCGCCTGAGCAATCGCCAGCCGTTGCTGCATGCCACCGGACAGTTGCGCCGGATATTTGTCCAGCGCATGACCGAGGCCAACTTTGTGCAGCAGCGCCGAAGCGTGTTCGCGTGCTTCGCGCCTGGCGCTGCCGAACAGACGCCCCAGCAGCGGCGAGTGCGGTAGCTCAAGGCCGATGACGACGTTGTCCAGCACGCTCAGGTGCGGGAACACCGAGTAGCGCTGGAACACCACGCCACGGCTGGCATCGGGCTCGCTGGCCAGCGGTTGACCGTCGAGCAGAATCTCGCCGCGACTGGCGGTTTCCTGGCCGAGCAGCAAACGCAGGAAGGTCGATTTACCGCAACCGGACGCACCGACCAGCGTGCAGAACTCGCCCTCGTTGACGTTCAGGTTCAGGCCTTCGAGCACGACCTGATCGGCGTATTGCTGCCAGACGTTTTTCACACGGATGAAGCTCATTTGGCGGCCCCTTCGTACCAGGGAAATGCGCGCCGCGTCAGGTGTTTCAAACCCCAATCCATCAGCCAGGCGAGGAGGGTGATCCACACGACGTAGGGCAGGATGACGTCCATCGCCAGATAGCGGCGCACCAGAAAAATCCGGTAGCCGAGACCGTCGGTGGAGGCGATCGCCTCGGCGGCAATCAGGAACAACCACGCCGAACCGAGCATCAGCCGCAGCGAAATCAGCAAACGTGGCAGCAGTTGTGGCAGCACCACGCGCAGCATCAAGGTCCAGGTCGAGGCGCCGAGGGTCTGCGCCTTGATCAGCAACTCGACGGGGATTTCCCGGGCGCGCTGTTCCAGATCCCGAGCGAGTGCCGGTGTGATGCCGATCACGATCAGCATCACTTTCGACAATTCGCCCAAGCCGAAAACGATGAACAGAATCGGCAGGATCGCGAGCGGCGGCACCATCGACAGCACCGTCAGCAGCGGTGACAACGGTGCACCGAACAACGGTAATGTCCCGGCAGCGATGCCCAGACACAGCCCGGCCAGGGCAGCGATGCCGAGGCCGATGGCCAGGCGTCGCAGACTCGAAGCGGTGTCCTGCCACAACAGGTAGTCACCGGTACGTTTGTCGGCATTGAAGGCCAGGCGTTTTACAGCCTCGCTCATCTGCACCGCGCTGGGCAGCAGTTTGTCGTTGGGGTTGTCTGCCAGTCGTTCGGCCGAGCCCATGAAGTAGGCGAACAGCAACAGCGCGAACGGCAGGATCACCAGCAACAAGCGGCTCGGACGATCCGGGTGGCGATTGATCAGGCGCATGGCCAAATCCTCCGTGGCTTACAGCTTGGCGTCGGCGGCCATCTGCACGTAGGTCGGATCGAAACGCAGCTTGAGGTTGCTGGTGTCGCCGCTGGTCACACCGTTGGCGAACGACATGCCGACGGCGCTGGTGTCTTTGGCGCCTTCACCGAGCAAACCGTGCTCGAACGAAAACTCGGCGACTTTGCGCATGGTTGCCGGCAGTTGTTCGCTGGTGGCGAAACTCAGCGCTTCGCTCGGGGTGGCGAACAGTTTGGTGGTGTCCAGTTGCGACTGGAACCCGGCGAGATCGGTGCCAGAGGCTTTGGCCATGTGCTCCAGCGCGGCTGTGCTCGCAGCATTTTTGGCGTTCATCAGTTCGACGACTTCGAACCAGGCGCCCGTCAGCGCTTTGCCCAGTGCCGGGTTGTCTTTGAGGGTGGCGCTGTTGACCACCATCATGTCCATGATCTCGCCGGGAATCTGGCTGGAATTGAACACTTCGGTCACGCCCGGTTTGGCCTTGATGTCGGAGAGCATCGGGTTCCAGGTGGTCACGGCGTTGACCTGATCGGTGTTGAACGCGGCGGAAATGTCAGCGTCGGAGGTGTTGACCACTTTCAGGTCTTTCTCGGTCAGGTCCACCGAGTCCAGCGCCCGCGCCAGCAGGTAGTGCGACACCGACAGTTCAACCAGATTGACGTCCATGCCCTTGAGGTCGGCGACTTTCTTGCCTTCACCCTTGAGCACGATACCGTCGTTGCCGTTGGAGAAATCGCTGACGATCAGTGCGGTGCTGTCGACGCCGCCAGCGGCGGGAATGGTCAGTGCGTCCATGTTGGTCATGGTGCAGCCGTCGAACTGGCCGGCGGTGTACTGGTTGATGGATTCGACATAGTCGTTGAGTTGCACGACGTCGATCTTGATCCCGTATTTCTTCGCCCACTTGTCGACAATGCCCTGGCTACCGGCGTACTCCCATGGCATCCAGCCGGCATAGATTGTCCAACAGACGCTGAAATGGTCTTTCTGGGCGGCGGGGGATTGGGTGCTGACAAGCGCGGCGAAGACGGCGGCGAGCAGGGCGGGTAGGCGTAGTCGTGGCATGGTGGATTCTCCAGTTGATCAAGGGCGGACAGGACGGCAGCGGCACCGTGAACGGTGGCTTGTCTCCCGGGCTTTTGTCCCGCCGTGTAACCTCAACTGGAGGTCGCCAACTCTCGGACCAGCCACTCGCAGATGCGAGCCGGAACCCTAGTCAGCCATTGCAAATTGTGGTGCCGCGAACCTGTGATGACTCCTGCACGGGTTTGCTAAAGCGAGAGCCGTGCCAAGTTGTGTTGGGCGCTCTGGCACGGGGTTTCGGATTGAAACGCGAAGGTCGCGTGGGCGGTTCGATGCGTTGAGTTGGTGCGTTGTTGCACCGTGATGCAGCGTGGTCGCCAACGATGGTCATGGCTATCATGGTGGCCACCGTTAATCAGCGGCTCAATGACGGCGTTGGCGGATGAACAAGGTTTCATGAATCACTTGTTTCAACTTGTTACAGAAACGCACCAGATTCCGAAAACGTTGTCAGATCATTCGTCAGTCACCGAATAAACGACTGACGCCTGCCAGCGTCGCTGGTGAGGCTACCCGCGGTCCAGGAGGCCGCCATGTATCGCCGAATCCTACTGCTTACCGTGATGCTTTTTTCCATTGGCGGTTGTGTCCCCTACTCCTACGGAGATGGCTACTACCGCTCAGAGGTCTACTCATCCCCCGCGCCGGCGTACTACAGCGGTGGCGGCACTTATTACAGCGGCGGCAGCACGTACTACTCGGCCCCGCGCTACTACCAGCCAGCACCGCGTTACTATCAGCAACCGCGCTACTACCAACCGGCGCCACGCTACTACGAAAGCCGTCGCTGGCAGGGCAATGATCGTGGCGGCTGGAACGGCCACCGTCGCGGCGGTTGGGACAACGACCACCGCGGTCGTGGCAACTACGACCGTCACAGCGGTCGCGGCGACCACAACGGACGTGGCAACCGCTGGTGACTCACCGCAAATAAAAAGCGGCGCATGATGCGCCGCTTTTTATGTCTGCTGAAAATGAATCGTGTGACCATCTCCTAGGAAATTCTCGGAAGCCTCCTACAGTTTTATTACTGAATACTTGTTAGCGTTTGTCTATGCCTATTGATGTCGCAAGACTTCAATTTAATGGAGGTATATAAATACGGAAGTTTTTTCAGGTATGAATCTGCTTATTATTCACCAGAATTTTCCAGGCCAGTTTCGCCATGTGGCATTGGCGGCGCTTCATAGACGTTTCAATGTGCTGGCAATTGGGCGAGATACGGCACCGGGTGTCGCCGGGATAAAACTGATTCGTTATCGGTCATCGCAAATAAAGCCAAGGGAGAGTCATCCATATTTACATAGATATGAAGACGCTGTGTTTGATGGCCAGAAAGTGTGCGAGTTGTTGGGGCAGATCAAGCGAAAAGGCTATCGCCCCGATGTCATGCTTGCTCATCCTGGCTGGGGTGAGACGTTATTCATAAAGGATGTGTATCCCGATGTCCCACTTGTTCACTTCTGTGAATATTATTATCAATCTCACGGTGCAGATTCGGGCTTCGATCCGGAGTTTTCCTGTGCGGCGAATTCCTCTTCAAGATTAAGAGTCTTGAATTCAATGCATCTATTGAATATTGAGCAGTGTGACATTGGAATTGCGCCTACCGTGTGGCAGCGAAGTCTTTTTCCGCCAGTTTATCATTCCAAGATTCGTGTTATGCATGAAGGTGTTATTCCAGTTCGAGGATTAGAAACGGTTGAATCTTTAATCCTGTCCAATGGGGTAGTGATCACCGCAGGTCAGCCAGTCGTGACATATGTTGCCAGGAATCTGGAGCCTTATCGTGGTTTTCATAGCTTTGTGAGGTCCATTCCTCATATTCAAGCGAAGTGTCCGAGCGCGCAAATAGTCATCATAGGGGGGGACGAGGTCAGTTATGGACGTTTGCCTGTCGGCTATAAGAACTGGCGAGAGCGAATGCTTTCGGAAGTGGATTTCGATAGGTCTAATGTGCATTTCACCGGGAGGCTGTCTTACCAGGAGTACAGGGCTGCTCTGAAACTCTCAAAGGCTCATGTTTACCTGACTTATCCGTTTATTTTGTCGTGGTCATTGTTGGAGGCTATGGCCTCCGGTTGTACCGTGATTGGTTCCGATACCGCTCCGGTCAAAGAAGTTATTGTCCATGGATGTAATGGAATTCTCGTCGATTTTTTTGATTATGAAGCGATAGCTGATGCAGTTTGCAACGTTCTTGAATCTCCGGATGAATTTGACCGAATCAGAAACTCAGCGAGGGAAACGGCAAGAAAATTTGATGTGGAAAACGGCCTGAAGGGTTATTTCCAGATTTTTGAAGATGCGATGGCTGCAAAGTTTTAAAGAGCGGATTTTATCATTTTAAAATGGAAATTTGAAATGTCTAAGATGTCTCGCAACGCAGCCTATAGGCGGTTTAAGGCTTTACTGAAGTATGGATTACTCTTGCTGATGTGCTCTTGGCTCATCAGTGTCTATATCAAATGGGAGAAGGCAGCGGCGCGCAGGGCGATTTACCAAAAGGAACAGGCAGACTGCCGTAGAACGTTGGCGGGTATGGAGCAGGTTCCGATCCATGGCGGGAGCCTTCTTGATCGAACCCGGATACCCGGGTTTTATTTCGGCTCCACATTGAAGAGTGACGGATCGTGTATTGCCGATACTCTCGAAGGTTCGTTTTGGTGGACGGGGACTGAACTTCGTACGGAGTATCAGGAGAGCGGGAAAGAGCCACCGTCTAGCTGGAGTTATTTCCGTGTCGCCGCCAGGCTCTATACCCGAAAGGAGTTTATTGAACCGCACTCAATGGGAGGGCGGCATGTGGATTGGCCGGATAACTTGATTGTGAGGCTTAATAACTATCCAGGATTAGAACTTTGGCTTGCTGCTCCTCCTCCCCACTCCAAAAATGAATTTCCCATCACAGCGTTTGTTATGCGTGACTGGCGTCGGCACGACGGAACACCGCGAAAAATTTATTGCGATGGTTTGTATTCTCCGCCCTCTTCATTTTTGTCGGGAGAGTTGAGTGCGGTCGAACTGATTGAGTTCAATAAAGCGCAGTTAGAGGAGCTGGATTTCGGGGGCTTGCAAGCTTTTTGTACGGTACAGCTACATAGCTTCGAATTTGTTGGTGGGGATGCGCGCGTTAGCTTAAGTACACGCTCGCTACGTGGCGCGCCTGAAGCACTTAAACTCATCAGTGAGTATCTTTCAAACTCCATTCTTACAGGGAAGTAACGATGAGTTATGTTTTTAATGATTTGGAAAGATCGTCAATTATTTATGCTGCAAATAATTGTGGTGGGATGTTGTTTTATTTAGAGAGTGAACGATATGCGGCAGTTCCAATAGAGGGGCGGAGTTGTGCTTCTTTTTATAGATTGTTGTCAGATGTCATTCGTGGAAAACTTGTCGGCGGTGAGGCTTTTGATACGGATTTAATAGGCGTATTGCAGAGCGCCAAACTCTGGCTTGATGTGGCGATTGATGCCAATGGTGGACGCGGTGCTTATTCTGCTTTAATTCGTGCCTGTACCCTGCGGCAGGGCGAGCTTAGACTAAATAAAAAGTTCACCGAGGAGCGGATGCAACAGTCCTCGAATCAGGTGGCCGTGAATTTCATGAATGTACTGATGTATGGGGAAGTGAGGGGCGGTTTGGCTCCATGGACAGTACCTTCAATCCGTCAAATCGCCGCCATTGATGCGAGTGCTATTGGCGAAGTTTTGTTCGAGAAAGAATGTGGTCGGGACGATACGGCTGTTAGTCGCAACGCAGGTTGGTCGGGAACGATCGGTTTCAGTCTGTTAGGCGGAGAGCCTCCCTATGAAACCTGGAGGTTGATTTCTGCTGGAGACCCTGGCTCCGAAATCAAAGGAAGGCACGAACTGGCCGAAGTCAATCGACTCGATGATTTCAAGAATATTTTATTCGCCATAGACTCATACAGTGTCGGCCTTCGGGCAGCAATTAAAAATTTCGGCGTGAATGCAGTTGAGAGTTTGTTTTCTGTACTACCTGAACAAATCAATATTGCAGTTGCCAGCGGAAGCTATAACCCAATCATCCAATACGTTGTCAAAGGCACGCCAATTTCACCGACCGTTAATCTGATATTGCGCTATGGCACCCATGATTTTTTTGACATGTTCCGGCGCACATACGACGGAGACTCTACGGCGGGTCCCACCACAGATGAAACATTTGCGTCTGATGCCTATGAGTTTTTCTCAGCGTTTTCACCCGCTCAGTCCCAAAGCATCGTCACCCGAACCATTGGCGAATATGGCAGCGCAAGTTCGTGGGCAAAACAAGCTGGGCAGAAAACGCCAGTCGGTCAGGCATTACGCAATTCGCTTAAACAGCTGAGTGAAATAGTCATAGAGCGAGACGACGGTTTTCCCGGCCGTGGGCTGGAGCTTTATGACCCGAGTACCGGTGAGGGCGACATTACCGAGCAGTGGCTCTCGGACCGCGCAGAGATGTTGGCCCGTTTGATTTCCAGAACCCATGCCTCGTTCGGAGAAAACACACTGCAGAAATTTTCCTATACCGATATCGCCTCGGGCAAACAGACGCCGATGACGATTGGCGTATCCAATCCGCTGGTCATGTTTGGTGATGACGGCGGGAGAGCTTTCAGTGGTGCGCCAAATGCCGATCACCTGTATGGCGGTGCAGGAAATGATTCGATCGACGGACTCGCTGGTAATGATGTCATTGAAGGTGGTCGAGGCAACGACTCGTTAAGGGGTGGCGATGGGAGCGACACGCTGTACGGCATGACCGGGGATGATGTTTTGGTGGGGGGCAAAGGTAACGATTATCTTGCGGGTGGCAAGGGTAATGATCGGTACGAGTTCGCTAACGGAGACGGCATCGATGAGATTTTCGATGCGGATGTTGAGGGCCAATTGTTGATAAACGGTCTTCCTGTTCCAGCCCTCACGCGCAGTGCTCCTCTAAGTAATACGTGGTTTACGGAAGATCGATCTATAACGCTAACGCTCATCGAAGAAACCGTTGATAGCACGCTTAACATTAAGTACGGCCTGGACGATCTCATCGTCATCAAGCGCTACAAACCAGGCATGCTGGGCGTCCAGCTCCCCGATTATCAACGTCAGCCCATGTCTGCGCCCGACCTGGTTATTCAGGGCGATTGGAAAGCAAAAGACGCCGACCCCAGTATCCCCGGCCATCAACCTGCTTACGATGAATTGGGCAACGCGGTGCTATTGCCCAAAGTTAAGCAACGGAACAAAGCCGACTTACTTTACGGATCAGCCGAAGATGATCTCATCCTTGGTCTGGGCGGATCTGATCGACTGTTCGGCAAGGCTGGAAATGACCGTTTATTTGGCGACAAGCAAACAACCCTGGAAAAAGCCCTGGCTGATAGCGCTAAAGGAAAAGTAAACCGTGGTGATTGGTTAGACGGTGGGCTGGGCGATGATCTGCTGGTCGGAACTGTCTCACGGGATGTCATGCTCGGTGGCAACGGTCGAGATACGTTAGTGGGGGGAGCGGGTGATGACCTCTTGCACGGCGACGATACGACCGGGCTACTGGAGCAAGGCTGGAAATACGAGCGGCATCAAGTTGTACTGGCCCAAGGCGTCATCAGCATGCGCACCACCTTCGACAAATCATCCGTGGCCGATGCCTTGGAAGGAGGCGACGACATGCTTTATGGGCAAGGCGGGCGAGATGTTCTTAGCGGCGGTTGGGGCGATGATCTACTCGATGGCGGCACTGAAGATGATCAGTTGCGCGGCGACGGGGGCAACGACACGCTGGTCGGCGGCAGTGGCAACGACACATTGCTCGGAGACAACCTTGATTGGGGGGGCGGTCTGCATAGCAAGCACCATGGCAACGATCTTTTGGAGGGTGGCGATGGCCACGACTCTCTCGCGGGCAACGGCGGTAGTGACATGTTGTACGGCGGCCCCGGCAATGATGTCTTGCGTGGTGATGACGACGTATTGGACGGTATTGCCGGTGACGCCGCGCATTTCTTCGGACGTGATGTTTTAGAGGGAGGCTTGGGCGACGACACCCTTTGGGGCGGCGGAGCAGGTGATTTGCTTTTCGGTGGCGCAGGTAACGATGAGTTGGTTGGCGATTACCCTCACCACCCGATTCGTTATCACGGTGATGATCTGCTCGATGGCGGTCCTGGGGACGACACGCTCCGCGGGCTAGGTGGCTGCGATACATTGATAGGGGGGGCGGGTGCCGATGCTTTGGATGGCGACGAGCCAAACCTGCAGTACGGCGGAACCAACGATGACTATGTTCGAGGTGATGCGGGAAACGACACCCTTTGGGGTGGTTTAGGCGCCGATACGCTTTACGGTGGTGCTGACGACGACTTGCTGTCTGGCGACTACGAGCAAACTCCTGAGGCCGAGCATGGCGCAGATTATCTGGACGGTGGCTCAGGCAACGATACGTTACTTGGCGGCGGCGGAGACGACACGCTATCTGGCGGGGAGGGTGTGGACTATCTGCGCGGTGATTCAGGAAACAATGTGTTTGAGGGCGGGGCCGGCAACGATTATATGGAAGCGCTGGGCGGAGATGATATTTACCATTTCGGAGCCGGCGATGGGCTCGATGTCATAGTCGACGCGGGTGGCAATAATGTCATGAAGTTTGGAGCCGGATTTTCTGCAGAGAATCTGAAAGCGCAAATTCTTGATATTGAAATGAGCGCGGTATTGCGCCTCTCGAATGGATCGGGTGACGCCGTCCTGATAAAAAATCATCAGGCGTGGCATACCTCGACTTTCAGTTTTATTGATGGTGTGGCCTTGAGTTATCAGGATGTCGTTAAGAAAACGATTGCTCCGATGGCTGTGATCGATCCGCCGGAAATAGAGGCGGTGGACAAAGGAAAGATAGAAAACACGACTGAATCCAGAGATTTAGCGGGTATTCCGGCTCGGCCAACCATTGGTGTTTCCAGCGACGGAGACGAGTTGGATGTGGGTACTGGCATTGAAGAGACGGAAATGTTTCTGGCAGACATTCAAGGGAAGCGTTCGGCAAGTAGAAAGGCGACAGGTTTTACGTTGAGTGACCAAGGAATCTGGGTCAGAAACCAGATAGTAACCACCGATGCGGGCTACACCACCTATATCGACTTGATCAATGAAAGTGTCGAAAACGGATCCCTGTCAGATACGCCGAAGTGGATGAAATCTGTCTCTGGCAGTGCTGTGTACAGTGATAGGCAGACAAGTTCTACATCCCAGTCCAATTTCAAGGATGTAAAGGCAGAAGGAACGGCACCCCCATCGCTCCATCAACCTCAGTATTATCGATCTGGTTCAGGTAGCGGGTTTTCGTTTAAAGCGGGGGATGTGGTCGTAGAAGATAGAAAAGACTCAGGCGCCATTGAGGGATGGTTCATCTATCCAGCAGGAAGCTTCGGCACTGGCGAAACTGTCCGTAAAGAATTTCGCTGGAATGTAAAGACCGAAACTATCAAGCACAAGATTGTTCAAGGTGACGATAAAGGGGGACGAGTAAATCTCGAAGTAGGAAATACGTTTCATGGCGGTAAAGGTGATGACCTGGTAGTTGTTTATTCGCTTGCTCCACTTGATTATGGTTCGGTGAATGACAGATTACCGGGCGCTATTTTATCGGCTGGAGCAGGTAACGATACGTTGCTCGGCTCCGAAGGTGCCGACTATTTAATCAGTGGTTCAGGGGTTGATTGGCTTTACGGCGAGAACGGCGCCGATACTTACATGGTGCAAGCGCATGCTGGTGCAACGACCATTATCGCGGATGTGCTGAGTCCAGTTTTTCATCGACCAGAAGTCGGTGTTTCCGGATGGAGAGACGAGTTTGGGTCAGTGGATCAAGATACTGTCATTCTCCCCGCTGCGGCGAGGCGGGATAAGCTGCAATTAAGTTGGGGGGCAACGTTGATTGAAACAGTAAATGTCGAGTTGGCCCCCGATCCTCCACGCGATGCCCATCGCCATCCGCCGCGGGCAAAAATGCTGTATTCGACACTCGATATAAAATGGGGAGCTGGTCAGAAAGTTCGCATTGTTCTACCCCGTGCGGGGGATTTCGAGGGTTACGGCATTGAAACTATAAAGTTCGCTGATGGATCCAGCGTCAGCCTGAAAGAACTTTTAGTGTCGAGTCAATTAGGTCCTGCCCCGGATACTTATCACATGGGTGCACTTGTTGAAGGTACGACGGGTGCCAGATCCATTCGAGAGGGTAAACCCCTGCCGCTTGTAGGTGGTTGCGGTAATGACACTTTAAGCGGGGCAGGTGAAATCAGAGGCATGCAGGGAAATGACGTGCTCTCTGGTAGCGTTGGCGATGATGTGCTGCTGGGTGGTCCTGGTCATGACACATTGTCCGGTGGCGCTGGCAATGACGTTTATATATATGATGGCCTCGGAAGAGACTTGATTGATAACACGGGGGGCGGGATTGATGGAATCGATTTTTCCGAGATGGATCTGCCCATTGGACAATTGAAGTTTCACCGTGAAAGGGATGATCTTGTAATTGTTGTGAATTACGGTATGTCGCCAAAAATCCGGGTGTCCAATCATTTTCTAGGGGGAGATGCTGCTATCAGTTTCATCAGGGTCAAAAAAGAAGAGAAATCGACTCAAGATTATTCAGCGGCCCAACTCGCTGAGTTTCTACATCCTTTTCCACCGCTGCGGGACGCAGAAGATATTTTGAAAAAGAACGACGGCGAAGCAATGCAGGCAACGATGGAAATTATCAAGTTTTACGAGTTGAAATAACGGCCGTTTGAGCGTGCCCGCGACAGGTTCCGAGAAGCAACCATCGCGGGCAATCAATCTTCAATACGGCGTCAGATCCGCCAACGGATGTCGCCCCTCCCAAACCTTGTGAAAGTGCGCCTCGACCACCGCATCCGGCACGCTGCTAACGTCCGGCCAATGCCAGTGCGGCTTCTGATCCTTGTCGATCAGCCGCGCACGGACCCCTTCACTGAACTCAGGATGCCGGCAGCAATTGAGGCTCAGGGTGTATTCCATCTGAAAGACTTCGGCGAGTGACATATAACGGGCGCGGATGATCTGTTCCCAGACCAGATGAGCGGTCACCGGCGAGCCTTCGCTCAGGGTCTTGGCAGCGCGGGCGAGTAACGGGTCGCTGTTGTCGCGTTGCAGGCTGATGGCTTTCCACGCACAGGTGACGTCGCTGACGTCGAGCAGATCGTCGATTTGCTGACGACGCGGCAGCCACTGCGCCTCTGGCATTTGCGCCACGGCTTCCTGCTGCAAGGCTTTGAGCAGGCTGTTGAGTTGCATGTCGGTCTGTTCCTGCCAGTTCAATTGCAGCAGGCCTTCGATCAGTTCCGGTTGTTGTTCGTCGAGCATAAAACGGTCGGCCAAGCCCAGATCAATCGCATCGCGCCCGTTCAGGTGCGCGCCGGTCAGGCCGAGAAACAAACCGAGCTTGCCCGGCAGCCTTGAGAGAAACCAACTGGCACCCACATCCGGATACAGACCAATGGTGATCTCCGGCATCGCCAAGCGGCTGCTCGGGGTGACGATCCGCGTGCTCGCGCCTTGCAACAAGCCCATGCCGCCGCCCAGCACGTAGCCGTGGCCCCAACAGATCAGCGGTTTGGGGTAGGTGTGCAGGCTGTAATCCAAACGGTATTCCGCGCTGAAAAACTGCGCGGCCAGTGGCGGCACTTCGCCGGGATGGGCGCGACAGGCTTCCACCAGGCTGCGCACTTCACCGCCGGCGCAGAAAGCCTTGGCGCCGTTACCGCGCAGCAGTACGCAGACGATTTGTGGATCCTTGGCCCAAACGTTCAGTTTGTCGCTCAAGGCGTTGATCATTGGCAGGGACAACGCGTTCAGCGATTTTTCAGCATCCAGGCTGGCGATACCGATGCGGGCGCCGTCGGTGCCGGTGAGTTCTTCGAAGTGCAGATTCATCGTGACCTCGATCGGGAATTTGAGCGTTCAGTATGATCGCTGTGTGGGAAAGTGCCGGATCTGCGTCAGATCAATTGACAAGCGTGGTCGGCTTTCCTAGGGTTCGCCCCATTGTTTTTGCCGGGTATGACCATGACTGCTGACGACCGTATCAAACTCGAACCGAGCTGGAAGGAGGCACTGCGTGCTGAATTCGACCAGCCTTACATGGCAGAGTTGCGTAACTTCCTGCAGCAGGAGCGGGCGGCCGGCAAGGAAATCTATCCGCCGGGGCCGCTGATTTTCAACGCGCTGAATTCGACGCCGCTGGATAAAGTCAAAGTGGTGATCCTCGGCCAGGACCCGTATCACGGCCCGGGCCAGGCCCATGGCCTGTGCTTCTCGGTGCAACCGGGCGTGCCGGCGCCGCCGTCGCTGGTCAACATTTATAAAGAGTTGAAGCGCGACCTGAACATCGACATCCCCAACCATGGCTATTTGCAGAGCTGGGCCGATCAAGGCGTGTTGATGCTTAACACCACCATGACGGTGGAGCGCGCCACCGCCAACGCGCACAAGGACAAGGGCTGGCAGTTTTTCACTGATCGAATCATTGAATTGGTCAGCGAGCAGCAGCCGCACCTGGTGTTCATGCTGTGGGGCGCCCATGCGCAGAGCAAGCAGAAGCTGATTGATGCGACCAAGCATCTGGTGCTGACGTCGGTGCATCCGTCACCGTTGTCGGCTTATCGCGGCTTTTTGGGTTGCGGGCACTTCAGCCGCACCAACAAGTTTCTTGAGCAGAATGGCGAAACGCCGATTGAGTGGCGCCTGCCGCCTGTTTGATGGGTTGACCGGGTTGGCCCCTTCGCGAGCTTGCTCGCGAAGAAGGCAACTCGGTCTGTCAGTGTTACTCGGGATTGCGGTTCCAGTACTTGAACAACGGCTCCGCCAGAAACAGCACAAACAACAGCCGCATCACCTGCATCGCCGTCACCAGCGGCACCGACAGTTGCAGGGTCTGCGCCGTCAGACTCATTTCAGCGATACCGCCAGGCATCATGCCCAGGGTCAGCGAACGTAGATCCAGATGGGTCAGTGTGCTCAAGCCCAGCGCCGCCAATGTTGCGATCAACATGGTCAACACCGTGCCGATCAACGTGCGGCCCATGAACGATGGCGCCCGCCGGAAGAATTGCCGGTTGAAGTGGCAGCCCAAACCGCTGCCGATCAGCCACTGGCCAATCTGACTGCCGCCATCGGGCAGACCGATGTGCAAGTCCCAGCCAATGCTGATCGACGCGCTCACCAACAGCGGCCCGAACAACCAAGGATTGGGTTGACGCAGTCGCTCCCAGACCCAGGCGAGCAGGGCGCCTGCCGGAAACAGAAGCGCCAGCCAGCGCCAGTCGACGCTGCCCGCGTGGGAAATAGGCGTGCCATCGCCGAGCAAATACTTGAACGCCGCCGGCACACACAACACCACCACCAACACACGCAAACTCTGCCCCGCCGCGACATGGCTGAGCATCGCGCCGTTGCGTGCGCCGAGGTTGACCATCTCACCCGAGCCGCCGGGCATGCTGGAAAAAAACGCGGTAGCTCGATCTTCGCCGGTACGGCGCATCAGCCACACACCGACCACCGCCGACACACTGGTGACCAGCGCCCCGAAGAAGATCAAACCGAAATGACTCAGCACCTGTTCCATCACCACCGGGGTGAAGTGCAGGCCTATGCCGATCCCCACAATCCACTGGCCGCATTTGCGCCCGCCAGGGATTTCGCTCAATTGCCAAGGGGTGAGGCAGCGCACGAGGATAATCGCCAACAACGAGCCGACCATCCACGGCAGTGGCCAGCCGATCTGGCTGGCGATATAACCGCCAAGCAGACCGACCAGCGGCGTTCCCCACCAGGTCTTGAGCGACCGATCAGACACCGGCAATGGCGCGACGGGCAGCGGAACGTTTGCGCCAGATACGGATAATTGGCATCAAGAGCATGATCCCCGTCAGCACCCAGCAACCGAGGGTGATCGGGCTCGACCAGAGGATTTCCAACGCGCCGTTGGAGATCGACAGGGCGCGGCGCAGGTTCTGCTCCATCAGTTCGCCGAGGATGAAGCCCAGTAGCAACGGCGACAACGGGAAGTCCAGTTTGCGCAGGATGTAGCCGAAGATACCAATACCGATCATCAGGAACAGGTCGAACGTGGTGGCATGCACCGCGTAAACGCCGATCCCGGTGATGATGGCGATGACCGGCACCAGTGCCCAGTTCGGCACGGCGAGGATGCGGGTGAAGATGCGGATCATCGGGATGTTGAGAACCACCAGCATGAGGTTGGCGATGAACAACGAGGCGATCAGGCCCCAGACGATGTCCGGTTGTTGCTGAAACAGCAGTGGGCCCGGCGTGATGTTGTACAGCGACAGCGCGCCGATCATCACCGCGGTGGTACCTGAGCCTGGAACACCGAGGGTCAGCATCGGCACCAGTGCACCGCAGGCGGCGCCGCCGATGGCGGTTTCCGGGGCTGCGAGGCCACGGACATCGCCCTCACCAAATTTGCCAGTGGCGCCGGCAAGACGTTTCTCGGTCATGTAGGCCACGGCGCTGGCAAGCGTCGCACCGGCCCCCGGCAATACGCCCATGATGAAACCCAGTACGCCGCAACGCAGGTTCACCGTGAACACCGACGCCGCTTCCTTGAAGTTGAACATCATGCGGCCGGTGGCTTTTACCGCTTCCTGGCCGTGGTGGGTTTTTTCCAGCAGCAGGAGGATTTCGCTGATGGAGAACAGGCCCAGCACCAGCACGACGAACTGAATGCCGTCGGTCAGGTGAATGTTGTCACCGGTGAAGCGATACACGCCGCTGTTGGCGTCGATGCCGACGGTCGACAGGAAAAGACCGATCAGTGCCGCAATAAAGGTTTTCAGCGGTCGATCACCGGCCATGCCGCCGAGACAGACTATCGCGAAGACCATCAACACGAAGTATTCCGCTGGACCAAAGGCAATCGCCCATTTCGCCAACAGCGGGGCGAACAGCACCATGCCGCAAGTGGCGATGAACGCGCCGATGAATGAACTCCACGCCGACAGCGACAACGCCACGCCAGCCAGACCCTTGCGGGCCATCGGGTAGCCGTCGAGGGTGGTCATTACGGTGGAGGCTTCGCCAGGAATGTTCAGCAGGATCGAACTGATTCGCCCGCCGTATTCGCAGCCCAGATAAACCGCCGCCAGCAGAATCAATGCCGATTCCGGCGGCAGGCCGAGGGCGAATGCAATCGGGATCAGCAAGGCCACGCCGTTGATCGGGCCCAGACCCGGCAGCAGGCCGACGACAGTGCCGATCAAGGTGCCGCAGAGCGCGGTGACCAGGTTGTACGGGGTTAGCGCGACGCCAAAACCCTGACCCAAATAGCCAAGAGTATCCATATCAGTTCTCCAGAACGTCGAGCAGGCCGAGGGGCAGCGGAACGTCCATCACGCGGTCGAACAGCAGGTAAAGACCGACGGCCATCAGGCTGATGATCACGATGCTTGGTAGCCAGCGGCCGCCGTACAGGCGCGCCATCGGTATCCCCGTCAGGATGCTGGCGATGACGAAACCAAGGGGTTCGAAGGTGCCGGCGAAGACCAGCAGCAGAATCACGCAAATACCGATCTTGGTCAGGGTTTCACGATCCAGCGGCGGCTCGTCATCTTTGCTTTTGATCGGCGCCGGACGAAACACCATGTACAGCAAGGCCAGGCCCATCAGACCGAGCATCAACAGGGGAAAGGCGCGAGGGCCAACCGGTTCGTAGGAAAAGGCTGCCTGATACGGCCAGGCCATCAGTGCCAGGCCGACGCAGGCCAGCAACAGCACCGAGGCGAAAATGCGTTGAATAAGCATGGGGAACTCCTGTGCTGCGGCCCCGGGCGAGCGGGGCCGCAGCCGCTAGACAGAGACGATCACTGAATCAGGCCGAACTCTTTGGCCAGCACTTTGTAGTCCGCGACCTGCTTCTTCACGTAGGTGTCCAGTTCCGGACCGGTCATGGCGAACGGGAACAGTTCACGCTGATCGCGCAGCTTGGCGAAGTCTTCGGAGGCCAGCAGTTTGTCGAATGCCGCTTTCCACCAGGCGTAGTCTTCATCGCTGACTTTTGGCCCGAGGTAGAAACCGCGTACCACCGGCCAGACGATGTCATAGCCTTGCTCTTTGGCCGTCGGGATGTCTTTCATTTCCGGCTGATCCAGACGCTTGTCGGCAAACACCGCCAGCAGACGCATGTCACCGCTCTGGATGTGCGGCATGGAGTCGGAGATGTCGGTGCTGCCGACCTGAATGTGACCGCCGAGCAGGGCCGTGGCGATTTCGCCGCCACCTTCGAGGGCGACGTAACGCAGGTCACGCGGGTTGATCCCGGCAGCCTTGGCGATCAGCGCCGTTTGCATCCAGTCCTGGCTGCCGACGGTGCCACCGGAACCGATGACCACTTTGCTCGGATCTTTCTTCAGCGCCTGAACGAGATCGTCGAGAGTCTTGTAGGGCGAATCGCTTTTCACGGCGATGGCGCCGTAGCTTGTACCGACGGCTGCCAGCCAGCGCACGTTGCTTTCATCGAAACGACCGAACTTGCCCTGAGCCAGGTTCAGCAGCGAACCGCTCGACCACGCCACCAGGGTGCCGGCGTCGGCGGGACGTTGAGCGACCACCGCGTTGTAGGCTACCGCGCCAACACCGCCGGGCATGTAGGTCACGCGCATCGGTTTGCTCAGCAGTTTCTCGTTGACCAGCGCGCTTTGCGCCAGTTTGCAGGTCAGGTCGAAACCTCCGCCAGGCGAGGCCGGGGCGATACATTCCGGACGTCTCGGCTCGGCCAAGAGCTGGCCGGCAAACAGGATGCAACTGGCGGCGAGTGCCACTTTACGCAGTGATAAGTTCATTTCAGTCTCCACGGACATTGTTGTTATTCGAGGTGTTGCTTACCCAAGGGCATTTACCAAAGAGCAACGCTATAGCTCACCAGCAGACGCACTTCGTCCGCATCGCGAGCAGAATAGTTGGAACGGTAGGTTGCATTACGCAGGCGTACGGCAACGTCTTTCAGGGCACCGCTTTGCACCACATATTTGATTTCGGTGTTGCGCTCCCACTCTTTGCCTTCATCACCGTTCTTGAGTTTGATGTTGTCGCCGCTCAAGTAGCGGGTCATGAAGCTCAAGCCAGGGATGCCGAGTTTGCCGAAGTCGTAGTCGTAACGTGCTTGCCAGGAGTGTTCTTCGGCGCCGGCGAAATCGTTGATCTGCACGAAGTTGACCAGGTACGGGTCACTGCCATCGACATAGGGGAATGCACTGTCGCCGGACATGTGCTGATAACCGGCGGTGAACTTGTGGCCGCTCAAGGCATAGCTGACCAGACCGTTGAGCGAGCGGTTGTCGATCTCGCCGCCACGGGCTGCGCCTTGGTCATCACTGACGGCAAAACGCAGGTCGGTCGCAAACGTACCGGGGCCCATCGGCCGTGAGGCGACGAGGCCGAAAAAGTGCTGGTTGTAGACTTCGTCGAGTTGGGCGAAGTGGTAACTGCCGGTGATCTTGTCGGTGAACTTGTAGTCCACGCCGCCAAAATCGAAGTGCTTACCGGCGACGGCGCCAGCGAAACGGCCGTTCTTGTTGTTGAGGGCGATGTCCTCGAAATCGGTGCTGTCGCGATCCTTGGCTTTCTCCAGACGTCCACCGGTGAAGGTCAGGTTCTTGATCTCTTTGGACGTCAGCAAGCCGCCTTCAAAGGTCTGCGGCAGGATGCGCCCGTCGTTCGCCTTGAGGATTGGCAGTTCGGGAATCAGGCTGCCGATTTTCAGTTCCGTGGCGGAGATTTTTACTTTGCCGGTCAGGCCGACTTTCGAATATTCGTTCGCTGCGCGCCCATCGTCGTGGGTCGGCAGCAGGCCGCTGCCGGTACGGTCCGGACTCGAATCGAGTTTGACCCCGAGCATGCCCAGCGCATCGACACCGAACCCCACGGTGCCGTCGGTGTAACCCGATTGCAGATTGAGCATGAAACCCTGAGCCCATTCATCGCGTTTGGATTGCTGGGCGCTGGTGCCCGAGCGAAAGTCGCGGTTGAAATACATGTTGCGGGTTTCGAAGGTAGCGCTGCTGTCTTCAATGAAGTCGGCGTGGCTCAGCGGCGAAAAACCGGCGAGGGCGGCGGCACTGGCAAGGGCGGTATGGCTGAAACGGGAAGGACGAACAGGCGTGAGAGCCTTGGTCTGCAAGGACGGCATGCGTGGGGTACTCCGTTTATTGTTCTTATTGGTCGAAAACGCTTCGTGGCGTTTTTCGTAACGCTGTGTGGCATCAGCGACGGCAGTCTGGACTGTCCGTGCATTGACTCTAACGGGCCAACCTTTCGCTAACCTTTCAACTGACTTTCAAGGTTTTCGGGCTTCACAGCGGCAGATGCGGCTGTAAACTTCGCGGCAAAGCGTGGCGTCGGCCATCCCTGAATGAGGTGAAAATCCATGCGTGTTCTGCTCGTCGAAGACCATCTGCAACTGGCCGAAAGTGTTGCTCAGGCGCTCAAGAGCACGGGTCTTACCGTGGATGTGTTGCACGATGGCGTGGCGGCCGACCTTGCGCTCGGCAGCGAGGAGTACGCGGTGGCGATTCTCGATGTCGGCCTGCCGCGCATGGACGGTTTTGAGGTGCTGGCGCGATTGCGCGCGCGCGGAAAGAATTTGCCGGTGCTGATGTTGACCGCGCGCAGCGATGTGAAGGATCGCGTGCACGGCCTCAATCTTGGCGCTGACGACTACCTTGCCAAACCTTTCGAACTGACCGAACTGGAAGCGCGGGTCAAGGCCCTGTTGCGCCGCACTGTGCTCGGTGGCGAGCGTCAGCAGCGTTGCGGTGTGCTGGCCTACGACCTCGACACCCGTCGTTTCACCCTCGGCGAGGAATTGCTGACCCTGACGTCCCGCGAACAAGCGGTACTCGAAGCGCTGATCGCCCGCCCGGGGAGGGTGATGAGCAAAGAGCAACTGGCGTCGCAGGTGTTTGGCCTTGACGAGGAGGCCAGCCCTGACGCGATCGAAATCTACGTGCATCGCTTGCGCAAGAAACTCGACGGCCAACCGGTGGCGATCGTGACCTTCCGTGGTCTCGGCTATCTGCTGGAAAGCCGCGATGCATAAGCCCAGCAGCCTGCGCTGGCGGTTGCTGTGGAATCTGGCGCTATTGCTGGTGGTGTTGATGCTCGCCAGCGGCTTGAGTGCTTACTGGAATGGCCGCGTCGCCGCCGACACTGCCTATGACCGAACCTTGCTGGCCTCGGCGCGAACCATCGCTGCCGGCTTGTCCCAGCGTGACGGCACCCTCAGTGCCGATGTGCCTTATGTGGCCCTCGATACTTTTGCTTACGACAGCGCCGGGCGGATCTATTACCAGGTCAACGACATTCATCAGAAGCTGATTTCCGGTTACGAAAACCTGCCAGGACCGCCGCCCGGCACGCCAAGAACCGACGATTATCCGGCGTTGGCGCGCTTCTACAACGCCACGTACCGGGGCCAGAACGTGCGCGTGGTCAGCCTGCTCAAAGCGGTGAGCGAACCGAACATGAATGGCATGGCGGAAATTCGCGTCGCTGAAACCGACGAAGCTCGCGTCAGCATGGCGCGCGGTCTGGCGGGCGATACGTTGCTGCGATTGGGCATGTTGGCGATTGGCGCGTTGCTGTTGGTCTGGTTCGCGGTCAGTGCAGCGTTGCGGCCATTGGAGCGGTTGCGCACGGCGGTGGAGGAGCGTCAGCCCGATGACTTGCGCCCGTTGCCATTGGTGGAAGTGCAGCACGAGTTTGGTCCGCTGGTACGCAGCCTCAACCATTTTACCGAGCGCCTGCGCGGCCAATTTGAACGTCAGGCGCAGTTCATCGCCGATGCGGCGCATGAATTGCGTACGCCACTGGCAGCGCTCAAGGCGCGGCTTGAGTTGGGTCTGCGATCAAGTGAACCCGAGACGTGGCGCAGCACTCTGGAATCCTCCGCGCAAAGCACCGATCGCCTGACCCATTTAGCCAATCAGTTGCTGTCGCTGGCCCGCGTCGAAAACGGCGCTCGGGCGATTGCCGAGGGCGGCGCGCAGTTGCTCGATCTGAGTCAATTGGCCCGTGAACTGGGCATGGCCATGGCGCCGCTGGCGCACGCGCGCGGTGTCGCGCTGGCGCTGGAGGCGGATGAGCCGGTGTGGTTGCGTGGCGAGCCGACGCTGCTCAATGAGTTGCTGAGCAATCTGGTGGACAACGCATTGGCGCATACACCGTCGGGCGGCAATGTGATTCTGCGGGTCACGGCGCCGGCGGTGCTTGAGGTTGAAGATGACGGGCCGGGGATTCCGCTGGAGGAGCGTGATCGGGTGTTCGAGCGCTTCTATCGGCGTAATCAGCAGGTGGCGGGCTCGGGTTTGGGCTTGGCGATTGTCGGTGAGATTTGTCGGGCGCATCTGGCGCAGATCAGCCTGCACGATGGTGAGCAGGCGGGGTTGAAGGTGCGGGTGAGCTTTATCGCCGGGTGATTTGTATGGGTTGTGCAGGCCTCTTCGCGAGCAGGCTCGCTCCCACAGTGGGCGCGTAAAACCTGTGGGCTTGCTCGCGAATGGCGTGGTTTCAGATCAGTAAAACATCGTCCGCGACTCTTCCAGGTCTGCGCACAACACTTTGTTCTCGGGATCGATCCCAAGCTTCCTGAACGCCGGGACAGTGAGCGGATCAATGCGTGCAAACGGATGGTCGGTGTCCTTGTGGCAATACAGGCTCGCCACTTGCACCAGATCGACGTAATCGATCTCAGCCGAATCGCGTGTGAAATCCTGATAAAGCCCCGGCAATTTCACCAGTCGCTCGGGGAACTCCCAAACGCGCAGCAGTTTGTCACCCAGCAGCGGATGAATGTTGTCGATCACATGGTTGAGGCTGACCGGGTCCGACAGCAGTTCGTAGTGGTCTTCGGCGTAGGTCAGAATCGGCAGCACGCCGATCTGATGCACCAACCCGCCCAATGCCGCCTGATCGGGCTTGAGCTGAGAGTAGCGGCGACACAGCGCATAACTGACCCCGGCGATTTCCAGACTTTTGCGCCAGACGTCGCGCATCGTCTGTTCCACCACTTCGGAGCTGGCATGGAAAATCTGCTCCATCACCAGGCCAATCGCCAGATTGCTGCTGTAGTTGATGCCCAGTCGGGTGATGGCAGTGTGCAGGTCGGTGACTTCCTGCGCCGCGCGCAGCAGTGGGCTGTTGACCACTTTGATCAGACGCGCCGAGAGCGCGGTGTCTCGGCCTATCACTTTGCTCAGGTCGCTGACGCTGATTTCCGGGTCTTCAGCGGCCTTACGAATTTGCAGGGCCACCTCCGGCAACGTGGGCAGAACCAGGTCATCGTTGTCGATGGCCTCAATCAAATCCTTTTGGACCTTATCCGCCAGTTCGCTCATTTAGACTCTCTAGGGTGTTGCACAAAAGCGGCGATCAGCGCTGGATTTCGCGGTCGCGATCCAGTTCGTAGGGCAAATCGAGCAAATGCAGTGCCTGGCCCTCAAGGCTGCCCAGATGCAGATCGCCCGCTTCGGCAGCTTCGGCCTGCAGCACCGCCAGTAGTTCAATGTTTTGTCCGGCGTGGGCGGCCAGCACGACTTCGCCGATCGAACTGTTGTGGCTAGGCGCGAACAGTTGCGTGCCGGGCGCCGGCAACTCACCCGCCTCCAGGCTCACGCGATACAGACGGCGCTTGAGTTTGCCCAGGTATTGCATGCGCGCGACGATTTCCTGGCCGGTGTAGCAACCTTTCTTGAAGCTCACGCCGCCAACTGCTTGCAGGTTGAGCATCTGCGGGATGAACAGTTCGCGGGTGCTCGGCATGACCTGACCGATACCGGCGCGGATCTGCCCCAACAGCCAATGATTGAGTTCACCTTCAGGCAGGGCTGCCGACAATTTGCCTTTGATCGCATCGGCTTGATCGGCTGGCATCCAAAGTTCGGCACGATCCGGCGAGACGCGAATTGCGACCAGACCTTCACTGCGCACGACGCAGTCTGTTTCCGCCGGCAAGTCCAGACCGAGGCCGGCCAAGGCGCTGTCGCCATGCGACAGGCCGAAACGCACCCAGGCGGCGCTTTCGTCAGTCAGTTTGGATTTGGAGAACACGGCGTATTTTTTCAGATCCGCCAGTTGCGGCTCCAGCAGCTCACTGGCCATGGCCAGCACCACACCGTCACCTTCGAGCAGAATGCGGAAACTGGACTGCATCCGGCCTTTTTGTGTGCAGCGCGCACCCAGGCTGGCCTTGGTGTCACTCAGGTAGTTGATGTTGCAGGTCAATTGGCCTTGCAGGAATTTTCCGGCATCCGCGCCGCGAACCGCGAGAACGCCTTCATGAGACAGGGTGCAGAAAAAAGCAGAATCGGCCATGGGTCTTCGCAGGGTAAATAGACTGGGGCACATCATAAGGGCGTGCTGTTGAAATGGGTAGTTCATAAAGGATCGGTGGTGCCCGACCAAAGCCGACTGTGCGAGCCGCGTCGGGGCTGTATACTTGCCGCCAAATTTGAGGAGGGCCCCATGGTCGAACAAGTTGAACTCAATCGCCACTTTTGGCACAGCCGTCGCGGCATGCTTGAACTTGACGTGCTGCTGGTGCCGTTCGTGAAAGAGGTTTACGCAGGCCTGAATCAGGTTGATCGCGATTTGTACGTGCGCCTGCTCGAGTGCGAGGATCAGGACATGTTCGGTTGGTTCATGGAGCGCAGCGAGTCCGAAGATCCGGAGTTGCAACGCATGGTTCGCATGATCCTGGATCGTGTTCAGCCCAAGTAATACGTTTGAATGCCGCTGGCATGCCTCACGGCAGTTGCTGGCGGCGTATCTATTGGCCCAGGCATTCGCTTTGGGCTCGTTGTGCCTACTGTCTATTCCACTCTGGGCGAGTCTGGTCGGTGCTTTCGGTTGCCTGCTTCACGGTTTCTGGGTGTTGCCGCGGCAGATCCTGCTGAGTCATCCCAAAGCATTTTGTGGATTGCGTCGAGATGCCGACGGCTGGCAACTGTGGAATCAGGCCAATGGCTGGCAAGCCGTGCAGTTGCGACCCGACAGTCTGGCACTGCCGTTGATCGTGGTGCTGCGCTTTCGTTTGCGCGGGGAGTGGCGGGTCAGATCGATCTGTGTGCCTCGGGACTCGCAGGCGGCGGATCTGCACCGACGCCTGCGAGTACGACTCAAGTTCAGCCGACGTAGGTGGGCGGCACCAGAATAGTGTCGAGCGCTTCGGGCAGCAGGTCAGGATAGTCGAGGGTGTAATGCAGGCCGCGACTTTCCTTGCGCTCCATGGCTGAACAAATCATCAGCTCAGCCACTTGTGCAAGGTTGCGCAGTTCGATCAGGTCGCGACTGACTTTATAGTTGCTGTAGAACTCGTCGATCTCGTCCAGCAACAGGCGCACACGGTGCTGTGCCCGTTGCAGGCGCTTGTTGGTGCGCACGATACCGACGTAGTCCCACATGAAACGGCGCAGTTCATCCCAGTTGTGCGCAATGATTACGTCTTCGTCGGAGTCGGTGACCTGGCTGGCATCCCACGCGGGCAGGGCGCTTGGCGCTGTCACATCATCGAGTTGCGCCAGAATGTCTGCCGCCGCCGAGCGGGCGTAGACGAAACATTCCAGCAGCGAGTTGCTGGCCATGCGATTGGCGCCGTGCAGGCCGGTGAAACTGGTTTCACCGATGGCGTACAAACCCGGTACATCGGTGCGGCCGTTTTGGTCGACCATGACTCCGCCACAGGTGTAGTGCGCGGCGGGTACGACCGGGATCGGTTGTTGAGTGATGTCGATGCCGAAACCGAGGCAGCGTTCATAAACCGTCGGGAAGTGACTTTTTATAAAGGCTTCGGGTTTGTGGCTGATGTCGAGATAGACACAATCCACGCCCAGACGCTTCATTTCATGGTCGATGGCGCGTGCGACGATGTCACGCGGTGCGAGCTCGGCGCGCTTGTCGAAGCGGTACATGAAGCGTTCGCCATTGGGCAGCTTCAAATGCGCGCCTTCGCCGCGCAACGCTTCAGTGATCAGGAAGCTTTTGGCTTGCGGGTGATACAGGCAGGTGGGGTGGAACTGATTGAATTCGAGATTCGCCACCCGGCAGCCCGAGCGCCAGGCCATGGCGATGCCATCACCACAGGCGCCGTCAGGGTTGCTGGTATAGAGGTAGACCTTGGCAGCCCCCCCGGAAGCCAGAATCACGAAGCGTGCGCCGTAGGTATCGACTTCGCCCGTGGCGCGGTTCAGCACGTAGGCGCCAAGGCAGCGGTCGCCGTCCATGCCCAGGCGACGTTCGGTAATCAGATCGACGGCAACTCGCTGCTCCAGCAGTTCGATGTTGGAGCGTTCTTTGGCTTGGGCCAGCAAGGTTTTGAAAATCGCAGCGCCGGTGGCATCGGCCGCATGGATGATGCGCCGGTGGCTATGGCCGCCTTCGCGGGTCAGGTGGAATTCGAAACCGCCGTCCTCAGTGCCGGACTGCTCGTCGCGGGTAAACGGCACGCCTTGATCGATCAGCCATTGGATGGCTTCCCGGCTGTGCTCGACGGTGAAGCGCACGGCGTCTTCATGGCACAGACCGCCGCCGGCGTTCAGGGTGTCATCGACGTGGGATTCGACAGTGTCGGTGTCGTCCAGCACAGCGGCGACGCCACCCTGGGCCCAGAACGTCGAACCGTTGGCGAGATCGCCCTTGCTCAGTACGGCAATGCGCAAATGACCCGGAAGGGTCAGCGCAAGACTCAAACCGGCAGCACCGCTGCCAATGACCAGAATATCGTGTTGAAACTGTTGGCTCATTTCAGGATTCCGCTCAAAGCGACCCGGATCGGGGGTGGTGCAAGACAGCTGGATCGGCGAGTCAAGACAGCCACACAGCCCACTAGTATATAGAGGGGTGGGGCGGCACAATAGCCGGGCCTATATGGCATTGTGAAACTACTGTGACGGAAAAAGCCGTGTGTTTCGTCGGAAGATTTTCCATAAGTTTTGGGGAGAAACGACTGTATCGGCGATGAAACAGACTTTTTCTTCCCGGGGTTGCCCAATGTGGGGTGGGGGCGTCTATAAATAATTGGAACTTTTGCCAAAGGCCCAAGATCAATAGACGGTGCCAGAAACAAGGGACAGTGTCGGCTTGCGTGCGGAATCTGCGGTTGGGTTCCTGCCGGTGAAACCGATGACAAGATTATTCGCGCAGCCGGTTTATCCCGCGCTGCGTTTTTCGTGCGTGCCAAAACAGAGCCCGCAGGAAACTTGCTTGGAGGGGGAGAACTTTTGCGAAAAGCCCGAGTCTATGGTTGCAAGTCTGGTCATTTAGTTATGCAAGTCTCCTCCGGGCTTATCGAGGAGTGTTCATGCTAACCCAGGAAGAGGATCAGCAACTGGTCGAGCGCGTTCAACGTGGCGACAAGCGAGCTTTCGATCTGCTGGTGCTGAAATATCAGCACAAAATTCTCGGGTTGATCGTGCGTTTTGTCCACGACACCCATGAAGCCCAGGACGTCGCTCAGGAAGCCTTTATCAAGGCGTATCGAGCACTTGGAAACTTTCGCGGCGACAGTGCGTTTTATACGTGGCTGTACCGTATTGCCATAAACACGGCGAAGAATTACCTGGTTTCACGCGGCCGCCGGCCGCCAGATAGCGATGTAAGTTCAGAAGATGCAGAGTTCTACGACGGCGATCATGGCCTCAAGGATCTCGAATCACCAGAACGTGCACTGCTGCGGGATGAGATCGAAGGCACCGTCCATCGAACCATTCAGCAACTGCCAGAGGATTTGCGTACGGCTTTAACTTTACGCGAATTCGATGGTCTGAGTTACGAGGACATTGCGAGCGTCATGCAGTGTCCGGTGGGTACCGTGCGCTCTCGGATTTTCCGCGCCCGGGAGGCCATCGATAAAGCCCTGCAACCGTTGTTGCAGGAAAACTGAGACAGCGGCGACAGCCAAGAGAGGAACGCCATGAGTCGTGAAGCCCTGCAGGAATCGCTGTCCGCAGTGATGGATAACGAAGCGGACGAACTGGAATTGCGTCGAGTGCTCAATGCACTGGACGACGTTGAAACCCGTGAGACCTGGGCTCGTTACCAGATCGCTCGGGCAGCCATGCACAAGGATTTGCTGCTTCCGCGTCTGGATATCGCTGCGGCAGTGTCTGCTGCACTGGAAGACGAAACGGCTCCGGCCAAAGTATCCCGCAGCCCATGGCGCAACCTCGGCCGTCTGGCTGTTGCGGCCTCGGTAACTGTTGCCGTTCTGGCCGGTGTTCGCCTTTACAACCAGGATGAAATTGCGGGTGTTGAACTGGCACAGCAATCGAACCAGCCAACCCTGGCCACTCCACAAGTGAAAGGCCCGGCTGTTCTGGCAGGCTATAGTGAGAGTTCGGAAGCTACTGGCCCTATGGCCAACGGCGTACTGCAAGGTCAGCCGGGCTGGCACGATCAGCGTCTGCCGGGTTACTTGCGCCAACACGCTCAACAGGCAGCACTGAAAGGTACTGAAAGCGCACTGCCATATGCGCGTGCAGCGAGCCTGGAAAACCGTTAAGGAGGATCATGCGCGCCATACCTCTACTCTCGCTTCTGCTCAGTGGCTGGTTTGTTGTTCCAGCCCACGCCGACGAGGCCCAGGACTGGTTGACCCGTCTGGGCCAAGCCGAACAGCAGCAAAGCTTTAAAGGCACATTCGTTTACGAGCGTAACGGTAGTTTTTCTACCCATAACATCTGGCATCGCGTCCAGAATGGCCAGGTTCGCGAGCGTTTACTTCAGCTCGACGGTTCTGCACAGGAAGTCGTGCGCATTGATGGACATACTCAGTGCGTCAGCGGCACCCTGATTGCCGGGCTGGGGGATACTCCCAACTCCGCCGCTCGTCCTCTCGATCCGCAAAAGCTTAAAAACTGGTATGACCTTGCCGTCATTGGCAAATCGCGCGTGGCGGGGCGAGACGCAGTGATCGTATCGCTCACGCCTCGTGACCAGCATCGTTACGGGTTTGAGTTGCATCTGGACAAGCAGACCGGGCTGCCGCTCAAGTCATTGTTGCTCAATGACAAAGGGCAGTTGCTCGAACGCTTCCAGTTCACCAGCCTCGATACCGACGATGTGCCCTCCGATAAAGACCTGCTGGCCGACGCCGACTGCAAGCCAGTCAAGCTCGACAGCGACAAGGCTTCTGCCGTGAAAACGGCTCAGGTCTGGCATTCAGTGTGGTTGCCCCCAGGCTTCGAACTGACCAGCAGCGCCTCGCACAAAGATCCCGAAACCAAGGCGCAGGTCACCAGCCTGATGTATGACGATGGCTTGGCGCGCTTCTCGGTTTTTCTTGAGCCATTGAATGGCGCTACCGTTACTGATACTCGCACCCAACTGGGCCCGACTGTCGCCGTATCCCGTCGGTTGACCACGCCGGAAGGCGAGATCATGGTCACCGTGGTGGGTGAGATTCCAATCGGCACTGCCGAACGAATTGCTCTTTCGATGCGTAATACCGATGCCCCAGCAACCAGCAAGCAGTGAGCTGATTTCAGTCATTACCCTTTCTTCGTTCAGACGGAGATGAAATGTTTGTTGAGCATTTTCATTTGCAAATCACCCGGAAATTTTTTATAGGTCAGAGCCTCACGGCTCTGGCCTTGTTTGTTTTTCCTGGAAGAAAAATACCGGTGTGTGGTTTCCGGTGTTCCTTGTTCCATATCGCTTAAACCTGCTCGTCGTAACGGGAGCTGTATGTCGATACCTAGCTTGAAGTCTTATCTCTCCATTTTCGCCACCGTGCTGTTGCTCGGTCAGGCCATTCCTGCTGCGCAAGCAGCCGATCTGCCTGACTTTACGCAACTGGTCGAACAAGCTTCGCCGGCCGTGGTGAACATCAGTACCACCCAGAAATTGCCGGATCGCAAAGTGAACCAGCAGATGCCTGATCTCGAAGGCCTGCCACCAATGCTGCGTGAGTTCTTCGAACGCGGCATGCCGCCTCAGCAGCGTTCTCCGGGCGGTGGTCGCCAGCGTGAAGCGCAATCGCTGGGTTCGGGGTTCATCATCTCTCCAGATGGCTATATCCTGACCAACAACCATGTGATTGCCGATGCTGACGAAATTCTCGTACGCCTGGCTGATCGCAGCGAAATGAAAGCCAAGCTGGTCGGCACTGACCCGCGTTCCGACGTGGCCCTGCTGAAAATCGAAGGCAAGGATCTGCCGGTGCTCAAGCTCGGCAAGTCCCAGGATTTGAAAGCCGGGCAATGGGTGGTGGCAATCGGATCGCCTTTCGGCTTTGACCATACGGTGACCCAAGGCATCGTCAGCGCCGTGGGTCGTAGTCTGCCGAACGAGAACTACGTGCCGTTCATCCAGACTGACGTGCCGATCAACCCGGGCAACTCCGGTGGCCCACTGTTCAACCTGAACGGTGAAGTGGTCGGGATCAACTCGCAGATCTATACCCGTTCCGGCGGCTTCATGGGTGTGTCGTTCGCGATCCCTATCGATGTGGCAATGGATGTGTCGAACCAGTTGAAGAGCGGTGGCAAGGTCAGCCGCGGCTGGCTGGGCGTGGTCATTCAAGAAGTGAACAAGGATCTGGCCGAGTCGTTCGGTCTTGATAAACCGGCCGGTGCGCTGGTTGCACAGATCCAGGATGACGGTCCGGCGGCCAAGGGCGGTCTGCAAGTAGGCGACGTGATCCTCAGCATGAATGGTCAACCGATCGTCATGTCCGCTGACCTGCCGCATCTGGTTGGTGCACTGAAAGCGGGTGCCAAGGCCAATCTGGAAGTGATCCGTGACGGCAAGCGCAAGAATGTCGAGCTGACAGTCGGTGCTATTCCTGACGAAGACAAAGATCTGGATGTTCTGCCGAAGTCCGGAACTGAAACCAGCAGCAACCGCCTCGGTGTGTCGGTGGGCGAACTGACCGCTGAGCAGAAGAAAACCTACGACCTCAAAGGGGGAGTGGTCATCAAGGAAGTGCAGGACGGTCCTGCGGCGTTGATCGGTCTGCAACCAGGTGATGTCATCACTCACCTGAACAACCAGGCCATCGGCTCCACCAAGGAGTTCGCCGAGATCGCCAAGGCGCTACCGAAGAATCGCTCGGTGTCGATGCGTGTTCTGCGTCAAGGTCGCGCGAGCTTCATTACCTTCAAACTGGCTGAATAAGCAGGCTGACGGTTAAAAAAAACCGCCTCGAAAGAGGCGGTTTTTTTTATATCTGAAGCTTTTATATCGGTGGTATGACTCAGCCCATCATGTCCTTGACCATGCGTTCCTGCTCCATCAACTCGCGTTGGCGTGCGTCAATGCGTGCGGACAGCGGGAAGTTGCTGCCCGCCTTGCGCTTGGCAAAATCGAGCTGCTGGATCGCCTGACGGTAATCGCCGACCAGCGCGAAATACTCGGCGCGTGCTTGGTGCAGGCCGATGATATTGCCTGACAAACCACGGGTTTCGGCAACCTGATACCAGACGTCCGGATCATTCGGGCGTGATTTGAGCAAGCCTTCCAGCGCCTTCTCGGCATCGGCGGCGCGATTCTGTTTGAGCAGCAGATCGACACGAACCTGGTTCAGCGGATAGTTGCCAGGATACTGCGTAAGCATGCGGTCAACCCGCGACTGTGCATCGGGCAGGCGATTGTTGGTGATGTCCAGGTCGACCTGAGCAAGGTTGTAGATGATCTCGTTTGGCGACTTGGCCAGCAATTGCTTGAGGTTCTCCCGGGCTTCATTCAACTGGCCACCCTTTATCTGCGCGATTGCCAGACCATAGCGCGCCACATCGTTTTTCGGATTCTCGTCCAGTTGTGCGCGAAAGCGCTTGGCGCCTAACCCCGGGGTTCCCTCGTAGATCAGTTGGACGCGGGCGCGAATCAACTGATAGCGCATGGAGTCTTCGATGCCGCCGGGCTTGGCCTGTTCGGCACGGTTGCGGGTGTCGGCGATCCGCGATTCGGTAACCGGGTGGGTCAACAGGAATTCTGGTGGCTTGGCATCGAAACGATACTGGCGCATCAAGCGCTCGAACATGTTCGGCATCGAGCGCGGATCGTACCCGGCCTTCTCCAGATTGAGGATGCCGATACGGTCGGCTTCCTGTTCGTTCTGGCGGGAGAAGGTCCGTTGCGACTGAATCGCAGCAGCCTGAGTGCCCGCGATGGTTGCAATGCCGGCGTCACCGCCACCGGCCGCGGCAATCACGATCCCGGCCAGCAGCGCGGCCATCATCGGCACCTGCATCCGCTGTGACGCCTCGACACCGCGGGCGAAGTGGCGTTGCGACAAGTGAGCCAGTTCGTGCGCCAGTACCGACGCGTATTCGCCCTCGGTCTGCGCATTGAGGAACAATCCACCGTTGACCCCGACCACGCCGCCAGGTGCCGCAAAAGCGTTGAGCTGCGGGCTGTTGATCAGGATGAATTCAAGGCGCCGGTCAGTAACCTGGCTGGTCTCCACAAGCTTGTAAACGCTCGATTCAACGTAGTCCTTGAGTTGTGGATCGTTGAGCTGTGAAACCTGACTGCGCAACATGGCCAGCCAGGCGCGACCGAGCTGGTATTCCTGTTGTGGCGAGACAATGGCAGAGCTGGCGTCGCCGAGTGACGGCAGATCGTCGGCAAAGCCCGGTGAGGCGAGCAGGCAAGCGAGCGTCAGCAGGGTAGGGCGCAGAAAAGTCATGCACAAAGCCTTAGAAGACAAAGACCTTACTGTAGCCGGACACCAGGCCTGCGACCAGATATTCTAGGTCGCTCGACTGACCTGATCCGGAGTGACGCAATGACTGACGCTGTAGCCCATGATGTGGAACTGGACGCCAGCGGCCTGAATTGTCCGTTGCCGTTGCTCAAGGCAAAAATGGAACTGAACAAGTTGTCCAGCGGTGCGGTGCTCAAGGTGATCGCCACGGATGCGGGCTCGCAGCGCGATTTCCGCACCTTTGCCAAATTGGCCGGTCATACGCTGCTGCGTGAAGAAGATGAATCGGGCGTCTATCGTTACTGGTTGAAAAAGGCCTGAACCTGACAGCGTAAAAGACCTAAGGATTATTGATGTTCAAAGTGTTACGCGACTGGATTCAGCGTTACTTCTCTGACGAAGAAGCCGTGGTGTTGGCGGTGCTGCTGGTGCTGGCCTTTACTGCGGTGCTCACCCTCGGCGGCATGCTTGCGCCTGTATTGGCGGGGATGGTGCTGGCGTATCTGATGCAGGGCCTGGTGGTCACGCTGGAGCGTCTGCGCATGCCGGGCGGAGCGGCGGTGGGGTTGGTGTTTGCGCTGTTCATGGGCGTATTGATGCTCTTCATCGTTGTGGTGTTGCCGCTGCTGTGGCATCAGTTGATCACGCTGTTCAACGAGCTGCCGGGCATGCTCGCCAAGTGGCAATCGCTGCTTTTGTTGCTGCCGGAGCGCTATCCGCATCTGGTGTCCGACGAACAAGTGTTGCAGGCCATCGAAGTGGCGCGCGGCGAGATTGGCAAATTCGGCCAGTTGGCGCTGACGTTCTCGCTGTCGAGTTTGCCGTTGCTGGTGAACATCATGATCTACCTGGTGCTGGTGCCGATCCTGGTGTTCTTCTTCCTCAAGGATCGGGCAATGATCGGCGAGTGGGTGCGCGGCTATTTGCCTCGCGAACGGGCGCTGATCACCCGGGTCGCGCAGGAGATGAACCGACAGATCGCTAATTACATTCGCGGCAAAGTCATCGAGATTGTGATTTGCGGCGGCGTTACCTACATCGCTTTTGTCGCGCTGGGCCTCAACTATGCGGCGCTGTTGGCCTTGCTGGTCGGCGTTTCGGTGGTGGTGCCGTATGTCGGAGCGGTGGTGGTGACGGTGCCCGTGCTGCTGATTGCGCTGTTCCAGTGGGGCTGGAGCGATCAGTTCATCTATTTGATGGCGGTTTACGGCATCATCCAGACACTGGACGGCAATGTGCTGGTGCCGTTGCTGTTTTCCGAAGCGGTCAATCTGCACCCGGTGGCAATCATCTGCGCGGTGCTGTTGTTTGGTGGGCTGTGGGGATTTTGGGGAGTGTTCTTCGCGATTCCCCTTGCGACGCTGTTCAAGGCCGTGCTGGATGCGTGGCCACGCAAGGAGCCGGCGGTGGCGCCATTGCTTTAGTGGCTGATCGGTATTGTTCGGTGCGGCTCAAGGCCCATTCGCGAGTAAGCCCGCTCCCACACTGGATCTGTGAATGCCACAGTTCCTATGTGGGAGCGGGCTTGCTCGCAAAGGCGTCAGTGAAAACGACGCAACAACATCAGGCCTTGTTCAGATTCTGGGCAGCAACCAGCACCGCATCCACATGGCCCGGTACTTTCACGCCGCGCCATTCCTGACGCAGTACACCGTCCTTATCAATGAGGAAAGTGCTGCGATCAACGCCCAGGTATTCCTTGCCGTAAAGCTTCTTCAGCTTGATCACGTCGAACAGTTGGCAGACGGCTTCGTCCTTATCGCTGATCAGCTCGAACGGAAATTCCTGCTTGCACTTGAAGTTCTCGTGGGACTTCAGGCTGTCGCGGGAAATACCGAAGATTTCCGTGTTGGCAGCCTGGAACGCCGCGTACTGATCACGAAAGCCCTGACCTTCGGTGGTGCAGCCCGGGGTGCTGTCCTTCGGATAGAAGTAGATCACCACTTGCTTGCCCTTCAGGGCAGAGAGGCTGACGGTTTGCCCGCTGGTGGCAGGTGCTTCGAAATCCGCTACGGGTTGGTCGATGACAACGGCCATGAAAGCTTCCTTACATTGGGTTCTGTGGGCGCCAAGGCTCGATCAGTGCGTCGAGGTTCATCGCATCGGCGAAATCCAGGAACTGGTCACGCAGCCAACTGATCTGTGTGCCGGCCGGCAGGGTCACGGTAAATGTAGCATTGAGCATGGTGCCGCCGGTTTGCGGTGCCTGATACGTGTCACAGGTCAGGTTTTCCAGTTCGACGTTGTGATCCATGAAGAACTGGCACAGCTCATTGATGATGTCCGGGCGATACGCCGAGCTGACATAAGCCACGTACGGCAGTGCCTGCGGGCGATTTTCCAGCGCCGCGCTACGCACCACGTTGACGGTGAAAGCGTGCTTCTTGGCGAGGCCCGACAGGCTGCCTTCCAGACGCGCGAGGGCGTCCCAGCTGCCAGAGATCTCAAGGATCAGCGCGCTGCACTCGCCGTGGCGGGTCAGGCGTGAAGTAACCACCGCGCAGCGATTTTCATGGCTGGCGCGGCACAGGACGTTAGTCAGCTCCATGGGGTTGGCGCCGAGGGCACTGATGACAAGGAATTGTTCGCGAACTGTGGGGGTGGACATGCAGCATTCCTAAAGCGATGAGCGGTCGGTAGGTTTACGGTCGTTGGCCGCCGGGAGGTGCCTGTGTGCCCATTCAGGCTGTCCGTTCAAAAAGCCCCGGCAAAGCGCTCGCGGCTCGCTCCACTATAGCGGGAGCGCGTCGATGCGACGCAGGAACGGGGTTTGGGAGGCCGAAAAGGGAGGCTGTAACCCGGCGTACAAGCTGATCTGTACCGATCAAAGTCTGAAGGGTAGCGAAAAGCGACGCCAAGGGGAATGGCGGCAGCGCAGTACTTCGCTTGTGCAAGCATCTTGGCGCCAGTACCATTACCGCTCTCTTTTTCCGGCAGGAGCGGTTTCATGATTGCGGGCAGTATGGTGGCACTGGTCACTCCCATGGACGCCCACGCGCGTGTTGACAGGGTCAGCCTCAGCAAACTCGTGGACTTCCACCTCAAGAACGGCACCCATGCCATTGTCGCGGTCGGTACTACCGGCGAGTCGGCAACCCTTGATGTAGAAGAACACATCGCCGTGATCAAAGCCGTGGTCAAACAGGTTGCTGGCCGCATTCCGGTCATCGCCGGCACCGGCGCCAACTCGACCCGCGAAGCCGTCGAACTGACCCGCAACGCCAAAGCCGCCGGCGCCGATGCCTGCCTGCTGGTAGTCCCGTACTACAACAAGCCGACTCAGGAAGGTCTGTACCAGCACTTCAAACATATCGCCGAAGCGGTCGACATCCCGCAGATTCTCTACAACGTTCCTGGTCGTACGTCTTGCGACATGCAGGCCGAGACCGTGATTCGCCTGTCCACCGTGCCGAACATCATCGGCATCAAGGAAGCCACCGGCGACCTGACGCGTGCCAAAGCGATCATCGATAGCGTGAGCAAGGACTTCATCGTGCTGTCGGGCGATGATCCGACCGCGGTCGAGCTGATCCTGCTGGGTGGCAAAGGCAATATCTCTGTTACCGCCAACGTCGCTCCACGCGAAATGGCGGATCTGTGCGAGGCCGCGCTCAAGGGCGACGCCGATACCGCACGGGCCATCAACGAAAAACTGATGCCTCTGCACAAAGACCTGTTCATCGAAGCCAACCCGATTCCGGTGAAGTGGGCTTTGGTTGAAATGGGCCTGATGCACGAAGGCATCCGCCTGCCGCTGACGTGGCTGAGCGCACCTTGTCATGAAACGCTTCGCACGGCCCTGCGCCAGTGCAGCGTCCTGGTTTAATTGAGGAAGTACAACGCATGAAGCGAATGGCCGGACTTTCCGCACTTGCCTTGATTATCTCCAGCACCAGCGGCTGCGGATGGGTCTGGGGGCCGGAAGGTTATTTCCGCGACCGTGGTAGCGATTACCTGCAAGCGCAACAGACTGCACCGATGCAACTGCCATCGGATGTCAGCACCTCCAAACGTCTGGATCCGCTGTTGCCGATCCCGCGCAACGTCGCTGACGATACCGCCAAGGGTGAGTACGTTGTTCCACGTCCTCAGCCGTTGTCGGCCATCGCCGATGCCAGCGATTATTCGCTGCAGAAAAGCGGCGATTCGCGTTGGGTCATGGGGCAGCATCCACCGGCCGAAGTCTGGCCAGTGGCCGTGCAGTTCTTCGAGGACAACGGTTTCCGTCTGGATGAACAGCGCCCGCAAACGGGCGAATTCACCACCACTTGGCAGCACTCCGATGAACTGTCCGCTGCCATGGCCAAGCGCCTGAGCGCAGCTGGCGTCGGCGCCGACAGCGAAACCCGCGTTCGTGTGCGTGTCGAGCCGGGTGTGCAGCGCAATACCAGTGAAATCTATGTGGTCAGTGCCGAGCGGCCTGCCGGCAGTACTGCAGACGTAGCCTTCACCAATCGTTCGGTCAACACTGGCCTGGACGCAGCGCTGGTCGACGACATGCTCGCGAGCATGAGCCGCACTGCCGAAAAGGGCGGTTCGGTGTCGATGCTCGCTTCGCGTGATTTCGATACGCCAAGCCGCGTCAGCCTCAGCGAAGATGGCAGCGGTAACCCGGTGTTGAACGTCGGGACCGATCTGAACCGTGCATGGGCCAGCGTTGGCCGTGCGCTGGAGCAGGGCGAATGGCGTGTTGAAGACATCAACCGCAGCCTGGGCCTGTACTACATCAACCTGGCCGAAAAAGCCGAGAAGAAAGACGACAAGCCTGGTTTCTTCAGCAGCCTGTTCGGCAGTGCGCCGAGCAAGGAAGAAATTGAAGCCCGTGCCGAGCGTTATCAGGTTCGCCTGAGCAAGGTTGGCGAGAACATCCAGGTCACCGTCGAGAAAAACATCAACACCGTCGCACCGGCTGACGTAGCGCGCAAAGTGTTGAGCGTGATTCAGGACAATCTGGGCTGATCACATGCGTTTTGCCGTTCTCGGCAGCGGTAGCCAAGGGAACGGCACGCTGATCGCCAGTGCTGATACGTATGTGCTGGTGGATTGTGGTTTTTCCCTGCGGGAAACCGAAAAACGCCTGTTGCGCCTGGGTGTGAACCCGGCGCAACTGAGCGCGATACTCGTAACCCACGAACATGCCGACCACGTGCATGGCGTGGGTTTGCTGTCTCGGCGCTACAATCTACCGGTCTACCTCAGTCGCGGCACACTGCGCGGGATGCGCAAACCGATTGAACCCGCAGGCTTTCTGGCCGGCGGCGAGCAACTGCAGATCGGTGCACTGAACATCGGGGTCATTGCCGTGGCCCATGATGCGCAGGAACCGACCCAGTATGTCTTCAGTGATCACGAGCAGCGGCGCTTCGGCCTGCTGACCGACCTGGGTTCCTACTGCGAGCGGGTGCTTGACGGTTATCGGGACCTCGATGCGTTGATGATCGAGTCCAATCATTGCCGCGATATGCTGGCTCGTGGTCACTACCCGTACTTTCTCAAGCAACGGGTGGGCGGCGAGTTGGGACATTTGAACAACCACCAGGCGGCATTCCTGGTGTCCGAGTTGGGCTGGCAGGGTTTGCAACACCTGGTTCTGGCCCATCTGAGCAGCAAGAACAATTTGCCGCAGCTGGCCCGGCAATGTTTTGTCGACACCCTCGGGTGCGACCCGGACTGGCTGCAACTGGCCGATCAAGATTCAGGGCTCGACTGGCGCCACATCGCCTAGCCCACCTACTTAGCAAGCGGAGCCCATCATGGAAAAACGTGAAGAACTCTACCGCGGCAAAGCCAAATCGGTTTACAAGACCGACGACGCTGACCGCTTGATCCTGCTGTTTCGCAACGACACCTCGGCGTTCGACGGCAAGCGTATCGAGCAGCTAGACCGCAAAGGCATGGTGAACAACAAGTTCAACGCCTTCATCATGCAAAAGCTCGAAGCGGCCGGCGTACCGACCCAGTTCGACAAACTGCTGGGCGACAACGAATGCCTGGTGAAGAAGCTCGACATGATCCCGGTCGAGTGCGTCGTGCGTAACTACGCCGCCGGTAGCCTGGTCAAGCGCCTGGGTGTCGAAGAGGGCTTGAAGCTCAACCCTTACACCTTCGAACTGTTCCTGAAGGACGACGCCAAGGGCGACCCGTTCATCAACGAATCCCACGTTGTCGCATTTGGATGGGGCACCGCCGAGCAACTGGTTCGCATGAAAGAACTGTCGCTCAAGGTCAACGAAGTGCTGACGAAGCTGTTTGACGACGCCGGCCTGCTGCTGGTCGACTTCAAGCTTGAATTCGGCGTATTCAGCGACGGCTCCATCGTCCTGGGTGACGAGTTCAGCCCGGACGGCTGCCGTCTGTGGGACAAGGACACCAAGAAGAAGATGGACAAAGACCGCTTCCGCCAAGGCCTCGGTGACGTCATCGAAGCCTACGAAGAAGTCGCCAATCGTCTGGGCGTACCGCTTTAATCGACGCAAGCATCTGATAGCACGGAAAAAATTTCGCTAGGGGGGGTTCGCAACCAGCGAAAGTGTTGTTATGATGCGCGCCGTTGGAGAGATGCCAGAGTGGCCGAATGGGACGGATTCGAAATCCGTTGTACCTTCACCGGTACCTAGGGTTCGAATCCCTATCTCTCCGCCATTTTATTGACGCTCTTGTAAATCAAGCACTTACGAGAGGTCAAAAAAAGCGTTTTGTACCAACGCTTTGTACCAAAATAAATAGCCCTGATCTTCGGATTGGGGCTTTTTTTTGACCAAAATTTGTTCAGTTGCTGTGCCTACGAAGCTGGTAAGGCTTTTACCCTCGATTTCCTATCGTCACCCATGGGTGTTCCGTCCTAGTACGCCTGTGCAGGGCAGTTTGTACTGAAAATGACAGAAGGGTAGGTTGGTGGGTCGCAAGCGTCTCAAAACGCTTCACAGGCCTTCTCACGGGAAAATTATTTGATCGTGTTGAGCTGAACGAGATTCAGTCCAATGGACCGACCAGCAAGGCCAGATAATCCACGATCAGAAATGCAGGAATAGCTTTAATAAAAAAAGTATCTTGGCGGGTAGCTGAACGACAAGCGCATGATCCAAAGTTTTGGGCTTGCAGTGCTGAACAATTTCGCGCAGCGAGTGCCCGGACGGTAAACAAAAGAATGAGCTTCAAGGATCAACCAAAGACATTGCACTGTCTAATGCATTTCAATGGTTAACACATGATCCAATACCCAGTTATCGATAACTGGTTTGCTGACGCCTTTAAGTTTTTAAAGAGATCTAAAATTATACGCGCGCGCTATAGGTTTTCAGTCCTTGATTTCCGTGGCCTGTAGAGACTTTACAGTACAAAAAATTGTACTGTAAAGGTATTTTAGAGTACAAAAAACTGTACTCTAAAGCGGTGTTTTCCAAAATATTTGTGGAATTTCTCTTTTTGGAGTACAAAAAATTGTACTCCAAAGTTTTCTTTATTTTCTCATACTAAAATATTTTTCAAAAAATTTGTGCTTAATCCACAATTTTGTGTTTTTCAAATGCTATCGTATTAAAACAAACTAAATAATAATCAACATGAACATTGAGAATAGAAGATATATAAAACTGCCTACTTCTGACAAAGCCTTGGAAGCTCTTTGTAAAGTGGCTTTGACAAAACACTCCGCGCATACGCTATTGATAAAACTCTGCACTGCTGCTGATAAAACAGAAACTGGCTTGCATGTCGTTTATACGGACAAAGCAGAGATTATGAAGTGGATGGATTGCACAAGCGAAAATGTACGCAGATGCATGAACGTTTTAATTGAGCAGAAATTAATTGCTGTTGAGCATGATAAAGCCCATGGAATGATGTGGATTGAAGTTAAGTTCCTTAACCTTTAATTGATGGAAAAATAAAAAGACTGCGGCAAACAGTCTAATTAATGAGTTGAGGTTGAGATGAAGAACCCTTTTAATAGTATAGCATTTAATAAATTAGAAAAGAATTATTACGCGCAAATTCTTACAAGTGCTATGCCTTTTTATATAGCTGTAGTTGGTTTCGATAAAGTGGCTGGGCAAATCCTGATGGCTGCAGTCGAAAATATGGATAGATTTAATGAGTGCAAGGTTAACCTTCATGACCTTGATAAGTACTTGGACGTTTCTGAAAATACTCGTAAGAAATCCCTAAATGTTTTGAGGTATATGAATTTCATTGAAACTAAAAATAGTAATAGGACTGGTGGTGAAACGAATTTTAAAGTGAATGTCCAGTTTGCTTGCAAAGGTAGTATTGAAGAGAAAATGAAGATGCCTAGCGCATTGAACAAATCGTTTAGATCTGCTGCTTTGGTAAATGGGCAGATTTGTAAAGATAAATTCAAGAAATATAAGCAATTTAATAATGATATGAAGCAAGAGGGTGTTGATGGGCTCATCCCATTCTAATTGGCAATAATATTCCGCAAGGAGAAATAACAAAAAACGAGAACAACATGACAAAAACAAAAATAGCTAGAATCGACCATTTTTCAAACCAGTTAGCATCCTTTGAAGCTGACAAATTCCAAGTCATATTCAACCCGGCTACAGAAGTCTTGATTGAGAAAGGCAAGGCGGCTTTTTGCTTGAAAGCATTCAATGCGCAGGGTGTGAAGGATCAGTTCTTCACTGCTGATGACCTGCTGACCGAAAAGCTTTTCAAGCTGATGAGCGCTAAGAATATTGAAGGGTATGACGTAACGATTGTCCCAAAGTCAAAGACCTTCCACTACCTCACGATTAGCTCTGTCACGTCCGTAAAGCTCAAAGACCTGGCTAGCCTTGGCTTTGCCCCCACTCTGGTAACAACCATCAAGGGAAGCCTTCACAGCAAGCTTTATGACCTCGTTTGCAGGATCGACAAGCACAAGGCTGACGACCAGTATGCCTACAACGCACAGATGTTTATGTGGGCTCTGAACAAGAGTGTCAGCACCTTGCGCGTACCGCGCCCAAAGAGCCTTGAAGCACCGATCCACGCTGCTGGTTTCAAGCACCATGGCACAGGGTCATTCGTGACCTGTAATCGCTCGCTAAAGCGTTCCTGCACTGAATGTGTGGATCAGATACAGAAGGTAAGGGGAATGAAGCTCACAGCGCCTGCTGTTGGAGCTGGCAGCCCTGATGACACCGCTTTCTACCTAAATGCGTTACGTGAAACGCTGGTGTACAAATCTAGGCTTCTTGGTGATGCCGTGATCGATGATGTGATCGATAGGAGAGTGGCTAGACAAGCATTTGCAGAGCATTACAGCGGTGATGACGTGTTGGCCTTCTTGATGAGCCAGGGTCACGTCAAAGCGAGGGAAAATGCTTTGGAGCATGCTGTGAAGCTCATGACCTTCTGATGAATGACCACCAAAGAAAAAAGGCGGTGATTTCAAGGCACAAAAAAAGCACCGTAGGGCTTCTATTGTTGCTTATCTTATTCAAATACCTTCACGGTGAAGCTGAAATGCGCAGGGGTAGGTTTTGCAAGTGACACGTATTTAACAGTGACTGTGCCTTTATCAATACTCGTTCCAGAAAGCGCTAATTTCTCTTTTGCAATTCTTGATTGTGTCAAACCATCTTGACCAATGTATTTATCTAAAGTGACCGGCGCAGACGTTAATTTCACGCTTGTAGATTGTGTGCCTAATTTTGTCTTAAAGGTTTTCACAAGGTTTGAAATCTTTGTGCTGTCAAATGCCCCGGCGCTTAAGTTATCAGCACTGACATTCATGATATAGGCTTTGCCTTCAAGCTTTGATGTGTCGATTTTATTGAGTTGGTCGATTGTCAAATCGCTTTTTGAAATAGAGGTTGTAGTGAAGCTCAAGTTTGAAAGAACTGAATCTTGCAAATGTTCAGTGCTAGGTGCGTTTATTTCATCGCTTATAGAAACAGCAGTGCAGGTGTTTGACTCAAGAATCGGTGTTGTTCCATAAGGGTAAACTGTCCCTGATGCGTTTTCGGCTTTTACCAAATACTTGGTGATTTTCCCTATGAATCCGGCTGGGCACTCTTCCTCAATGAATTCTTTTGAAGTCGTTGTGATTTCTTTTACGCATGATGTTGTGTCTTCAGTTTTAGCTTGAAAAGTCGTGTTGGTAGATCCGCTCACTGGGTCGAAGATTGTTGAATTGTCGCCTGTTTTTGTTACGTTACCAGAATATGTACCCTGTTGAACCCCGTAATAGTTATCACAGCTCACCGTTTGAGTGCCTGGTTTGATTTCAACTGTGACTGGGCCAGTTGGCTTGCAAGTATTTTCTTTTTCAACAATGTATGAAGAATCGGTTTGTGACCAGGAGATATACTGTTTTAATTTTAAGTGTGTTTCCCTTACGATTTTTCCTGATTGACCAACCGGGCAAGCGACCTCATTTGTGCTTGTCACTGTGTCTTTCAAATAGTAGCAATTGTTTTGAACTACAACTATTAAATTCCAATCACTTGCTGCGCCAGATTGCTTAACGGTTCTACCGTACAAACCGAGGGTGTTTCCAAGATTGTACTGATAATTCGGTGCTAATGAAGGGCAGTTTGCTCTTGTAAGCTGCTGGGTTTCGTTTTTCGAACAAGTATCTTGGGTTGTTGTCCAATTCGAATAATTTGTTTTACGACCATCAGTGTATAAATCATACGTTCTAGAATTAACGATTTGTCCTGTGTATCCCGCTTGACAGGCTTCGGTTTTGACTTCAATTTCTTTTGTTCTACAATCATCACTCAATTCATAAATGTTGAACGATGTTTTTAGATTTGTGGTGATCTTAGGAGTGGTGTAACTGATGTAGCGTCTAAATTTAGTGACGTTTCCAATAGCTTTTGGATTTTCGCAAGCTATCGTTTTAGTGTCAGTAGCGACTTCGTAGTCAGCTTTCAAGCCTTCTATCTGATAATTGTAGCAATCTCTAGTGACTTCATAACCATCTTGATTTCTAAATACTATGCCATTTCCTTTGTTGACATATGTTCTTGAACCGTCAGCGTTTTTTATATAAACACGTCTGTATTGACTTTGCCACCCGTTACCCTGCGGACAAGAAACGCTCCAGATTTCAGCATCCAATGATTCTTCGTAAAGCTGGTCTGCAGGCCAAGTGTAAGCATTTGCTGTGTTTGTAAGTCCAATTATGGAAAGCGTGAGTAACGCAATAATTCGTTTTTGCATGATTCAAAAGGTTTGTTTATTAGCTTAATTATACCATTTTTCCGATTCCATATTTTTCCTGTGGGCAAAATTAAAGCCTCTGATGAGGCACTAATTGATAATTGGTAAATTATGAAGCGTCTAAATGTGCGTCGTAATCGTTTGTGTCTTCATAATCTTCAATAGGAATTCCTTTGAAGTCTTTGCTTAAAAAAGAACGTGACTGTGCATCCATATCAACGAAACCCACTGAGTCAACAATTTGTCTCGTGGTCTCAATCAGGTTTTGTTCATCTATATTCTGTTTTCCTGATTTGTTCTGAGTTGAGTCATTCGCATGGGATAAACTCGAAAGTAACGCTAAAGCTGCAAAGGTAAATAATCTGATTTTCATTTTAGTAAAGGTTTGTTGTTTTTAAATAATAGCATTTAAAAAAGAAAATCTAATTAATTCAAAGAAAAGATTGTTAGTGGGGTTTTTGTCAATATAAAATGTTAAACTGTAGAAGCAAGCAGCAAGTTGTTCATCTTTTAGTAAAGTCCGCTGCTTGTTAGTTAGGTTTGTTTTTAGAGAAGCCCGCAATCATGCGGGCTTTTCGCTTTCTGTGATTCCTAAGTGGCTTCGCTGCGAGATCTGGAGTTAGGATCAGATCGACTTCTTCCAGGGCGCCCTCACATGTCTCGACCGATCCGCAACAGGTACAACCCTAGGGAGCGAATTCAGCTAGATTTTGACGTTGCTGCGTGTGTCCTGAACCTGAATCAGCACCTACAAGCTTTCCGTGAGTTCTCGGTCTCTGATGACCGCGAAGCCTTTCTACGGACACGGGGGGAGGGCGCGAGGAACGCTGTGTATGTACATCAAATCATCGCCTGTTGGCTCGGGCTTTACGGCTTTGGTGAGGATGGGGAGTGGAAGGAGTACTGCAGGGCGTTTGTGGAGAAATTCGTAGAGGTTGATACGGGCTTTGCAGAAGTGGCTCTAGCTGATGCCGTCAGCTACTCACAGAGCCTGCTGGAATCCCTCGATGCTGCACGTAGTCAGCTTACCAATGGAGCAGAGAAGGGCGGTTAGGCTTCAACCAGTTCTAGGATTTCGCAACGGCTATCAATGATGAGCCTTCTGCCTTCAAGGTGGCCTATGGGCTCTCCGTACTGAAATAGGACGTTATCCACAAGGAATTCTGCTTCTGTATGGAGGTTGGCGGCGGTTAGGCTGGAATCGAATCTGTACAGCCTTCCGGCTACCAGCGCGCCTACATCTTGGCCGTTGTGCAGCACAATGCACGGAATTTGAGGGTTGTAGCTGAATTCCTTGTCCATCTGGTCAACTCCCTGAACCTGCGGTATGGGTGAGTATAACCGGCCCTGCGCTCCCTGGACTTGGACAGATTCTATCGGGGTAATAGAGGCTTCGGATTCTGTTCGGAATGGCCTAGGAACGGCCTAGGGAAGGTTGAGTACCTGGTGGAGCATTCGCTGACGCGGTAAGTGTCTGGTAAGGGTTGTACGAATGAATGGGGCGATGCATCCCGTGTGAATCGCCTGTAAACGGCACAAAGCTTTTTTGATTTTATTACGGGCCATTCATAAGGGATGGAATCATCAGACATTGGATTAATCATCCTGGGGATGATCTGGCGAAGGCATTGCATCATACATGCCCTCGTTTTATCAGCCCCTCTTCATGAAGCTGCTGAAGAGATTTTTAAATCCAGAGTTCTTTCTGCGCATAGCTAATATGGCTCTGAAATGCTGAACTCTGCCAGCGTTTTTATAATAAATGAACTCTCTGATGGTCCACAAAAATTTACTTAATTGTTTGAAAGCTATGGCTGTAATGTAAAGGCAAGCTGAACATCCGAAAAATATCACTAAAGGAAAATTCTCTTGTAAGCCTTTCGCATAAAGTGAAAAGTACGCGTACCAAATGTATATGCTTGCGAATACCCAAAGGGAAATTATTATGAGTGGAGCGATAACCCAAAATTTGAATATTTTGTTTTTTGAACGTATCAGTCTCATTATAGGTATTGATGTCGCAAAAAATGCATAGGGGAAAAATAGGGCAGTGATTTTTGCGATTTTGTAAAGGTTATCGACTTCACTGTATTGACTTAACGAGTAGTCAAACTGTTGTTGAATTTCTAGTTTTTCTTCATCTGTGTATCGTGCGCTTCGTTTCTCAATTTTGATTGACATTATAGTATTAGGCTGTTTTGCAAATTATAGCATTTCCTAAATCAGAAATTGGCCGTAAGGCCAATCTATTTACATGTGATACCTGTTAGGGGCAAAAACAATATCATTTGCATGCTCTGGGAGGTTTGAATCTTGTTTCGAGAAAAGAATGACTTTCATGATTTCTCGAATCTTCGATACTTTTCTTATCATGTGAACACAGATGAATAAAACAACAAAGAGGTAGATGCAAATTGCTACAAGGGTTGAATATATATCACTTATGCTCGTTATGGTGTACGAAACGCTCAGTGAGCCGGTCAACATTTCCAATGTTATGACTTTGTATATGAACAAAGCCTTTATGAATCTGAATGTCATGTACAAAACTGATGTGTAGCAGACTGTCGGTATGAACAGCATTGACAGTTCAATTATGAATTTCAGGTAGTCAGTCTTCCTGTCTACGGTCGTGCCGTTAATTATCTGCAGTGATGAAGCTGTTGAGGTCAAAAGGAAGCCGACTAAAGCGACTATTAAAGTAACGATTACGCTTACTACGCTCACTGTGACGGCTATAGGAATAGACCAAATGAGAATGTAGCCAAGTGATAGCAACGTCGATGACAGAGAGTCCAGGAACTCTTGCATCTGCGGGACACTGACCACGACCGCAAGGGCTACCATTGCTTCAGGCCCGATGTTTAAGCCAACAGGGTTGTAAATGTCATTGAATCCAGCGGACGCTGCTACACCAGCAGAGACAATTCCAATTTTACCCCCAGTTGTGCCAAAAAAGCCTATGGCAGAATCTACAATGCTTTTTGTACCGTTCACTGCAGCTGCTTCCTTGCTTCTGCTTTGAGTATTTTTTCTCAATTGTTGATTTACACGCAATTCAGCTTTTATTAATGACGCAGTGAATACCAGTGTTTGACCAAAATTCTGAATTTCAACGAACACAGAGCCGCATTCCCTGCCACTCGGTGTTGTGGAGCTTGGGTAATTTAGGCAGTCGATTAGCTTATCAATACCCAGTACGCCATTTTCTCCCACTGTCACTGCTTTCAATAACCCAGCGGACCAGTCGTTAGAGGTTTTAGTAAGCTGAACTGAATCAAGGCTATTGTTCAAAAAATATTGAAGATTGATGTCTGATTCAGCCCTTTGATAGTCAACTGTGAAAATGACTTTGTTGTTATTCTCAGAGATTAAAATGCTGCCCGACTGGTACATATCAACCTTCATTGAGTTAGCTAGCGTTTCTCCTGGTGTTGAGTACTGATTGTTCTGAAATTCCGTGAATAATATTTTTGGTAAAATCGTCAATATGTTCGGGTTCGTCATGAAACGATTGTTAAAGTAAACATTGTAGAAGTTTATTGAGTCAGAACAGTTCTTTGGGCTTGAATCCTCTGCACAAGAACGCTCTACACACGCCCTCAACGTCGATTCTAGGGTTTCATCAGCGACAAACGATGTTGAGCTTGAGTCCTGATTTAGATTTGTCCCTTGCCCTGCGCTATGGTCAACCGTCGAGCAGATCCTGACGTTTCTGTCTGCTGGCATCAGTGACTCTGTGTATGTGGGCACTTTGTTCAGCTCATCTATTGCACGCCCATGCATGCACTTTGCCGCATCAAAGGCGTAGTCCTTGATGCTGCTAGGGCTCATCCCTCTAAGGTTGAAACTGGCTTCGTCGTTGCAATCAAGCTGGCCTGGAGTATAGGTATCGGCCACACCCAAGGTGGGCCTACCCGCTTTTATGATGTTGTCTGCAATCTTCTTGGCATTCAGTGTGTACTCTGTTTCCACGATCCTTTTGGCTGTTTCTATAGCAGAATCTAAGTAGCTTGGGAGCCCAAATCTTTTGGAGATGCTTTCTGTATTCATGTCTACCAAAAAGCTAATGTCTAGAATGCAGCTACCAAGCTGATGGAAAGATTTGATTTCTCCTTTCGATTCGTCAATTGTGAATTTGATTTTTTGCTGTTTAGCAGCTTCTTGGATAGACATACTAGAAGTGCAGAGTTGAAAGCTAATCGCGTTATATTCATTTATCGCTCCGCCAGAATCTTTGTTCGGAACGAAACGTTTAGGGAATTCAACCCGTGTTTTTTGTAATTCTTCAAACTGATGCGTTTCATCAATGTCTAGCGCTTTAACCACGACCTGAATAGCCAGCTTTGTGAAAAGATTGTACCTAATACCTTGTTCGTTCACAAAAACAGGAGATGCAAATATTAAAATAAGAGCTGAAACAGATCCGGCTGTGATAATTGAGTTCTTATCCTTGAATTTGGTAGAGGCAGCGACAAATATCTTTAGGTAAATGAATCTGCTCAATATCAGACCAGCTAGGATAGAAATTGCATTGAGCGTATAAAAAATTGCAGGGTTCAGTACTTTTGACGTTCCACTGTTAAACTGATTATTGTTGCCTACGCATTCATGCTTCCCAAATTCATCACCTTGTACTGCACTCTGCGTCATTTCACAGCCAAACATTGATTCCACGAGTGGGCCGGTAAATGATGCCGCACGTTCTTCTTCTGTTAATGACTGCATATGAGCGTTTGCTCTGGTAGCAATATTATCAGCGTTAGCAAATGATGAAATAGTCGATAAGACTATTAAAAATACATAGGTAATGATTTTCATGGTGTAGGGCTTGTTTGTTGTATTATAACATTTTCAAGCCTTCAATTTTGGGATACGATTACCGCTGATTGTAAGATTTTACAGAGTCCATTAATCCAGAGCTTAATTTTAGAATTAGATTTACTGATCCAAACGATAACATGCTTAAAAAGCTAATCATGACAGCAATGATTCGCTCACCCGACTCTGAAAACATAACGTGTCCATTCATTAAGTTAAGTACCCTGTTAAGGAAATGGAGGCTCAATGTTGTTGATACGATAGAAACAATCACTGGCTTGATGAATTCAACGACGAAACCAACCACGTTATCTAAGATACCGCCAGCTTCAAAATGTGAGTAGCTGTCTGTGTACAACAATATGACTTTGCTCACTTCCCAGTTTAACAGCGCTGTCATCATTACGACTGACGGGACAAATATTATGCTAGAGGCGAACGCTAAAAGATTGCTTCTCATGGATGCGAAATTATCAGCGTCATTTAAACGGCAGAATGCCAAAAGGAAAAATGGGGAAAGCTGGATTGTCATCAAGGTAACGAATTTGTGAGACAACAAAAGAACAAAAAAAGGCAATATTGAAATCAACATCGGTAAGAATCTTAAGAAGTTACTTGCTTGATCGAGTGTGATACTCATCTTGACAAGACTTGTTCCTATGCCGGCTGCAATAAATGTTGCGGTTTGTGAAAAGGAAACTACTGCGTTACTTTTGTCTTTCTTCCCTATGTTCGCGGCACTTTTACCTTGCACATCTGCCAATTTGGAATTTGCGTAGTCGTTAGCAATTTTACCACTGATCGCTAGGCTCAAGCCGACAGCACGTAGGTCACTGGCCGTTTTGCTGATGCTTGTGGCGTACATCTGATAGCATTTTAAAGGGTGTGTGATTGTGTTTTTGCAACGCTGCAAAGCGGTCATAGGCATTTCAAATGCAAGCCCTGCACCTTGTTGAAGGTCTTTGTTCATTCCTGCTGCAGTGCCATTATCAAAAATCAATTTTTGTGAAATAGCATCTGAATCCTCAATGTTCGGAAGCTTCGTGCTTTCTGTTTTCTCGAAATAGGTTCTGACATACTGGCTTATGTTTATGGCACTTGAATAATCAGGATCGTATCCATGACCTCTAGCCCACTCATCGTCCAGGAAGAAATCGACCGCTTTTCTTTCTGAAATTATCAACACCTTGTCGTTGAACATGTTTTGAGCTGCGCTAGTGTAGCTGGTGTCTTCGCTGTAATTGAAAATATAAAATAGAAAGGTCAAATCACCTTCTTGAAGCATCTTTTTCAACTGGGTCAAGGATGAGTCATTTGTTAATGCGCTGCTAAAAGCATCATTGTACGCAAGGATTCTATCTCTCAATTTCGTCTCAAGGTTTTTTCTTGTCTCGAAGAGTTGCTTCTTATAAACGTCTGCGTTTTCCTCTCCTTTGACTTTCCAGTCATCGCCCACACAAAAAATAGATCCTGTGCCTTTAGGGCCACTTCCATTGTGGGCATCTATATATTGCTTCGCAGACATGCGTAGCTGTAGATTTTCTGCACAGATGAGGTTCAGCATTACCACTGCAGCGTTATCAGCCAGCTTGAAATCATTGGGAAGTTCTTTGAGGTAAGTGTTTGCTCTTGAATCTCTATAAAATATCGACATGGCAGTATTTTTTATATCTTCATACCCTGCGCGATTGTTATCAAATGGCCCACTCAATAATTCGTTTTTAAGCTGATTAGCAGTAGCTTCGACCGTTGTTAAATCAGCTTCGTCTCTGTATCTTTGATCGTATCGAACTGCTTGAAAGTAAGAATTCGCTGCACCAGCATTTAACTCTGATTTGAAAACCGTTACAGGGTCTAGCTCGAAAAGCAGATCTCCTTTTGGACTGTATTTTTCAAAGGTATAGCTCACGTCTTCTTTTTTAGATAAATCATAAAGAGAATCTGAAACTACCCAATTTGAGGAATCGCTTTTGTAGAAAATGTCGTTGTAATGCTGGCTTGAATGTCGTGCAACAATAGCTTTGAGTATGAGTTGTTCTGTCCATGCAGACGCAGTATAGGCCGCTTGGGTCTGCGATACATCATCCTTAACCCCTGTGTCTGGATCAACAATATTCTTTTCCAGTCCTCCCGTTTGGAGCATGTAGGTATAGAGCTGCATTTCATATTGAGTTAAAGAGTTACCAATCATCGTGAGTCTAATGCCAACAGAATCAATGATTGATAATGAGTTTTTAGCGCCAACAAGGCCGAACCCAATTAAACCTACTGCAAAAACTGCCAAAAACAGGTTGGTCAACAAGCTGTATCTTGCCTCTACCGTTTCTCCGCTCTCATTTTTTTTGTCATCAAAATTTCCAAGAGCAGCATTGAAAATTATTTGAGCAATCAATATTAAACCGGCTATAAGTGCGACTATATATACAACGCTGCGAAAAAATTCTTTATCTCTTCTTGTCTGTTCTTGGTTAGATTCGTCAAACCTTAATTGTGATTCTGATTTTTCATTTTGGATTTTTGCGTAGGTCTCGTCCTGATCCTTTGTGAAAACCATCACCCCCTCACCATAAGAGCTTGTCAGTAACTGTAATGATTTGTTATTCGGGCAGAGAACCATTGAATTTGGGTCTACGGTTTTGTTGTCTGCTTTGAATCCACACTCCGCTGCAGATGCTTGAGACAGAGACATGAAAGGCAATAGAAGAAGAGCGAGAGCTAATTGACGCATAAGAATAGGTTTTGTTTTCTAAATTATACCATTTTGCTTTGTGAATTCCGGCTGATAAGCCGATTGCCTTTTTACCCATTTGCCATTCTCCTGGTGGATCTTCCACCCTCCTTGGATAGGCAGTGTGTAGCTCTCGCTCTGCTTCCTACCCCATCACATTGGATAGCTTGTGGCCTACTGTGCCGGGGAGACAAGCAAGATCCTGGTGAACTGTGAGAAAGATCAATGATGCGACGTTGTTAGGTTGCTTTGTTCTCTGTTCTCAAGCTGTGATCCACATATTTTTTCAAAATCGTTTTAATCGACTTCCATGCACCTGATCGAGTTTGACTATCAGAAATGACACGGGGGAATAGCGTTTCCCTAAAAATCCGATTTTTATTTTTTCCGAAAAAAGTCATTTCCTTTTTCTTAATGACCTCTAGACCTGAGAAACTAAGAGCGGCAGCGATGTGCGAGCCGCTGTGTGTTATTTATCAAAATCATCATTTAGAATTTAATATTTTCTGACTGAATAAAAATCTGTTTTTTCTTAATTTTGGTTGTTTGACAATGTTTTTAAAAACATTAAAGTTCGCTTCATCGAATCACAGGGATTCGAAAATATGAGGTAAACACAATGGCTAACGTATACCGCACAGAATATGAAGTAAAAGGTGCAGAGCAAGAAATTAAGAAGTTTGTTTTCGAGGTTTTAGGCGATGGTGCAACCGAACGTCAATATTTCGATATGGACAAGATTCTTCCCATGAATGGTCAAGACATGGATACCGTCTGGGGAAGCGAAAGTGAAGCATTCAATTTTCAACTGTGTCACATGAGTTCAACTAAGATTGTTTTTCGGTTTGATACTAATAGCGGTACACCTCACCATGTATGCTTTGCACTGATGAATAAGTACTCTCATCTTACATTCAGTGTTCGTTCATGTTGTGAAATGCTTATTGAGGCGGTTCGTTTCGTGAAAGATCCCCGCTTTCAAGGCATTGGTTGTGAATGTCATGTGTGGAGTGATGATGGTGGAAAATGGAAAAAACACATAAAACATGAAGCCAAATATTTATGGGGTTATTCGAACAAGCCAAACCTTGAAAAACGTGGATTTGTAAAAATAGGAAATAGCTATGTAAAGGTTCATTACGGTGTTTCGCTAGAGGAACTGCGTCCACGCTTCAAGGTTTCCTAACGTTAATCGAAAAAGTACAACTCATTTGCACTACCTGAAATAGCTCTATTTCTAAAGGCTGATTGAGTTCAGCAGTGCAAGCCCGAAAAGTTAAAGTCTTTTCCGCTGGTTCATTCTGAATCCGTGCATCGCTCTGTGCGCGTGTGAAATATTTGGGCTCAAAAGCCAAACTGCTTGGCTTCATTGATTCTGTAGTCAGTGATTGCGTTTCTACAATTGCAAAGCCATCAAATGAGATTGTTCTGTGTGACCTCTTTTCAGGGTCGGGCAGGGTAGCGAACCACTTCAAAAATCGTTTCCAGGTCGTAGCTAATGACCTGGAGTACTACTCCTATGCGACGCTTGAAAATCTTCTGAACAATGACCCTTCGACCGTCTACGAATGTCAGCCGATCATCGACTACATGAACCACGGCATGGATGGTGTTGAAGGCTTCATTTTTCAGAATTATAGCGAAGCTGGTGGCCGTACCTTCTTTACCAATGCAAACGCTATGAGGATCGACGCTGGGGTGTCTCTGGTGTACGAGCTATATGGAAATGGAGAGCTGACTGAAGGGCAGTTCTACTACTGCCTCTGCTCTGTCCTAGAGGCTGCTGACAGGGTGAGCAACACGACCGGACTGTACTCATCGTTCCTAAAGAAATTCACTGGTGCTTCGCTCAAACCCATTGAGTTCAGAGGGTTCGACCTCAAGGAATCCGTGGCAAGCAATGAGGTGTACCTGGGAGACGCTAACGAGCTGTTGAAGCGCGTTAGTGGTGACGTTCTCTACCTCGACCCACCTTACACGTCGATGCAGTACAGCAACGCATATCACGTCCTCAACACTATTGCGAAGAACGAGCGCCCAACGATCTACGGGATCAGCGGTCGGCCCGAAGGCCGGAATGTATCTCCATGGGCTAGCAGGCCGAAGGTTGAAGCCGAATTCAGGCAGCTTGTTTATTCGGCCAATTTTGAATACCTGGTCATGAGCTATTCAAACGAAAGCATCATGCCCGTGGAGTTGATTGTCGATGTGATGAGCTGCTTTGGCTCATACGAAAGAAAAGAAATGCAGTACAAGAAATTCAAATCACGTAAAGAAGCTGCTAATGAAATATACGTGACTGAATATTTACATGTTTTGCACAAGAATAAATGATCACTGTTTTATTAATATATCTGAATAGGAGGGTTCCATAATGGTTACTACAGACGGTTATGCAGTGTTGTTCGATTTTATGAGCAGGGAGGGATGTGAGGCAGAATTAAAAAACGCATAAGTCATCGTTTCCAATGTTCGCCGGGTTCAATAATAGGACTTCAGGTTTTATGATCCATCCTAAACGCAAGCCGGTCTACGAAATAATTTCGAGATTAATGTTCGCTACGTGGAATGAATATTTAAGATTTGATAACGACTGCTGCGATATTCAAGCAAGGTATCTATGTAATGCTATTTTTAAAAAGTGCTTTCGACCTAAAGTTCAGGATTTAGAATTTGAAAAGATTTATAAAGCTTTCAGTAGGATCTACAATGCAGCCTTAAAGTCAAATAACCATACTCCTTTTTTAAAGGTAGAAATGAGAAATCCCATGGTGCAAAAACAAATAGCTAACAAACGCGGCTTTTTTGGTTAATGTAAATCCCTCAAGAGAGCTTTACATTGTTGGTTTACCCTTTCATTTAGTAGGGTCAGCGCTACGCGGGTAGGTGCCTTATTCCTGGATGCTCCCAACTTCTATATGGATTTTAAGGAAGACGGTTTTGCCTTCTAAAAACTTAACCGCTAGGCTACTATCGACCTACAGCCACAACTTCTAAAGGGATAGGAATGCATAACGCCACTCTGGATACTCAGCTTAATATGAAAATCCCAGTCCAATGTGAGAAACCCGATAATCAGGGATTAGTATTTATTACGGATGTTCAAGCCTTGCCGTTAACATTGGATAACTGGCTTGAATTTTCTAACACAAATGATTTGAAGATAAAAATTCACGGTATTGTTGCAGGTAAGCCAGATTGGGATACAAAGTTCCCCCCAGTTGGTCAGGGGTTTAAGCTTGGGTTTTCAGTTGATCCAACCTTAAAGAACTCATGTTTTACATTGGTGAAAGGCGGATGGGTGCCTATATTTTATGCCTTTTCCAAGGGGAATATTATTGCCGATAGGAATCTGGTTTCTGAAATTCAAGCTAGATTTTTGAATGGTGAAATGTCATCAGGAACAATGCCGAACGATTTTTTAGACTATATCTGTGATAAGAGCTGTTCATGTACTCTCCACACAATATCTTATGCGCTTGAAAGTAATGAGCGAAAACTCCCTTCGTCAGAAAAAATTATTGAACAACATCGTGCAGCCTTAAAAACCTTATCGAGAGCTTTGCCCCACGTTAAAACCTGGCCCGAATCTGATTCGGATCTAGAACATTTTCTGGAATTGGCAGATAAGTTTCGTGAGTATTTTTCGCAGGGTGTGCGTCTTCTCGTGAAATTAGCTCCATTTGTCATTAATTCACCAGCACGTAATAAACGAGTCGATAGGTGGAAAGCCATGGCTCAAATAGCTAGGGCTGAAAATATTCCTGTAAGTCATATTGTATTTCTTGCCTGTTTAAGTGCTACTTCTGCTGAACAAGGTTTCAATCCGGCTCAAAAGCTTATCAAGCCTAAAGCGATTTACACGGAAGAAGATGCATACAACTCTATGTATGATCTTTTTTTGATTATGCTTACTAACGTTCTCCAGACACAGGCCCCAGAGCTAAAGGTCACTCTTGTCACTCGCGATAAAAATTTGGCCTTCTTTTGGATGGGGCTTACCTTTGCAGATCCATCAAGCCCTGGTCAGCAGATGATTGGCCTTCATCAGAAGCTATTGCCCGTTTCCGAGACCGAGTTAGAAGAACTCGCGATCATTTTAGGCGAAGGCCGGGTTAACCCTTCTTGGACCGTTCCACCTTCACTAAAATATTAGTTTGGTGCCTTCATTTTTTAATGAATTTCTCAGCATTGGAGTCATCCAAATTTCTATCTGCAGTCAGATGGGGGAAGGGTGAGTGACCTGACCTTAATATCAGGAGAAGGTTTATGTGTGGTCGATTCGTGATGTTTAGAAGCCTTGATGAGTATGTGCATGAGCTGGACCCTCAACGCGACCTCTTCACAAGCGCTGACACCACGCCTGTTGAGCGATACAACATCGCCCCTTCTACTGATGTGCCAATCATCCATGCAGAGCCTGACGGACTGCAGATCTCGCCAGTGCATTGGGGTTGGAAGAGGGAAGTGTCTTGGCCGAAGCCGAAGGTTGTGCAGCCTATCAACGCACGCATAGAGACCATTGCGAAGGGTAGGTTCTACAAGGATCTGTTCCCTGACCACAGGGCCTTGGTAATGTCTGACGGTTGGTACGAATGGGTCAAAGAACCGGGTGATGAGAAGAAGCAGCCGTCCTTCATCAGGTTAAAGAGCCACAAGCCTATGTTCTTCGCTGGACTGGCCCAGGTAGAGCCAGGTACGTCCCCTGATGAGCCACCGGGCTTTTTGATCATCACTGCTGATGCTGCCGGGGGCATGGTGGACGTTCATGACCGTAGGCCCGTGGTTCTTTCTCCCGAGCTTGCGCGGGAATGGCTTTCTCCTGATCTGACGAAGGATAGAGCAAAGGAAATTGCCTGCGATCTTGGGCAACCTGCAGAAGATTTTGAGTGGTATCCGGTCAGCAAAGACGTAGGGAACGTGAAGAACAAAGGGGCTTATCTCATAAAGTCGATAACCTAAATTAAAGGTAGATATAAATATAAAGTAATAGATGTTTGTAAAAGCGTATTAGATGGCATTGTGCCTTCCCTTGTTGGTGTGTAAGAATATTGGAAATGTACTTGAGGGGGAAGGAATCGTATGACGACGCTTACAGGCAATAAAATATCGGAGATCAGACAGCATATCGCTTACGCTGTTACAGAAATGATTTACGCAAATTCGGTAAATTTGACAGATTCAAGCTTAAAGTTGGAAAGGTTTTTTAAACAAGTTTTAAATGTGGTGCATGGTTTAAATCTCACAAACACAAACTTCGATATTTGCAATTTTCCGGCTATAGATTTAAAAGACGTTTCGCGTCGGATTTGTTATCAGATTTCTGCGACCAATACTAAGGATAAAATCCAGAAAACCATTACGAAGTTCAAAGCTAAAAAAATGTATGAAGATTTTGATGAGCTTCGATTTTTGTTTATAAGCAATGATGATCCTAAAACAGCCTCGGATTCGGATATAGAAAATCCGTTGAAGACCAAATTAACATTCCAATCGGTTAAAGGGTTGTATAAAGAAATTGATGGGATAAATGACGAGTCACGAATTTCAGAAATTCACCGTGTTGTTACCTCTGAAGTTGTGCTTCCAGAGAAAAAAGGTTTTTTACCTCCAATTGAACAACCTTCAGTTAATCTCCCATCAGTTCAGCGCATCATAGATGCAATGAATTTGGGTAACGATTTTGAATCCAAACAACTCCTTGAAACTGATATGATAAATTTAACAAACATAATTGATCTTCTCGTGCCAGAGCAGAAAAGTGTTATTTATAAGTTTATGACTTTATGTAGTTTTAGAGAGAACCGAAGAGGAATTGTGGAGCCGGATGAAATTTTTATTCCCCGGCGCAGCTTTTTTAGGCTCTTCAGTGAAGCGGAGTGTGATTGGCTTTACTCTCTGAAACTTTTCAAGTTGTTCGCTGAATACGAAGAATATAGTACTGACTATGATAGTCAGGAAGATGTGGTCACGGTTATTTATAGAGGTGAGCTAGATTCAACTAATCTTTTTGGCTGGATGAAACATGTTGTTAAGGGCGATTCAACAAAAATGAGGGAGATGTTTTGTATGAGCAATTATCAATGTCTTAGTATTTGATAGTGCATAATTGCATTGACGAGTGTTTCTTCATGGTTTTATTTATGTTGATTGAGCGGAAATTAAATACGGTTTTATAAAATGCGATAGACTTTTTCTGAGCTTTCACCCGTTGAGTATATAAGCTTGATGGGCCATAAATCAGGTTGTAAAAATTAATTGGCCTTAAAGGCGAATTTTGCAAATTTTTTTGGTATGATCTTAATCATAAACAAATCTTAATTTGCTATGAGTAAAATTAAATTTAAATCTGATGACGAATATCTAATGCATTTCAAAGGGTTGATTGACTCTTTAAGGCATATAGCCCGTGATTACGGTTGTTGCGCATATGGCTTATCTTACAAAGATTGTTCAGGAAGAACCGTTATTTCTTTGGACTACTATGATGTAAAACTAGATTCTTTGGCTAGCTGGAATGTGGTTAAAGACGTAGGAATCGCTGTGAGAAGGTTCAAGGATAAAGAGGTACAGCTTCTTCGCGGAGAGACGGTTATTACCTACAAGCAGATTAAGTATTTAAAAGAATTGGATGCGCAGAGGGTATAGGGTTTCAATTTTTTATACTGCTTCTTCCACACTGTCATTAAAAATCTTAGCCACTGTTCACACGGTTGAATTGCATTTACCATCTATCAAATTCAAAGCCAGGAATGGATCTACATGGATGACAAGCATCAGGAAGACTGGGAGTCTGATCAGGCTGATCGTGACGTTCCCCGATACCGGAATCCTCAAGAAATCGGTGAAAATGAATTGCTCGATGCTCTGATGGCACTCACTGCCTTCGGCTCTGATCGAAACCTCGTAGCACAGGCTATGAATCTCGCCACCGTAGACCCTTTCATCATGGGGCTGGAGCTTGAATATCACCGACATTACTACGAAGGCGAGGCCACTCCCCAAGAGGAACGTTTCCTTGCTGCGCAGTCACAAATGTGGATTTTCTCGACATATGAGTTGTTGCGAACTTGGATAGGTAAGGCAAAGGGATACATTACAGCCGCCGACAACGGGGGGTTGGTCTACAAGGTTGAGCGAGCAGGAAAAGACTACGGATATGAGAATCCGACTGCTATAGAGCGGTCTAAAGAGATTCAGAGCTTAATTGATGACCCTGCGCTAGTGGAAAAGCTTCGAGGTGACCTGAATAAAATCCGGTTCATATTTTTACGGCTTGAGACCATTCGTGTCGCCCTCGCGAAGCACCATATGCCCAAACGTGAAAAGGTCATTAGCTCATTCCTGACTTTTGGAATAATCAATCGAGAGTGTGGCTCTCTTGATTACCAAATGAATAATGGCATGTCTATTATTGGCAATATTAGCCGCAGAGACATTGCTGATGATTTGCGTGCGATTCCAATTCTTGAGTCTCAATCTGATGAGGAATTTGAATCGTTCAAGATTTTCATGAGGGGTATCACTGATGAACAATCAGCAGAATTTTTCAAGGATATGAAAGGTGAACTATGAAATACGTTTTTGAGGTAGAGCCTAACCTATTGCTAGATCAAGATTTTTTCATTGATTCGGAAACGGCTTTTTCTAGTGCTTTGAATTGTGCTTGTGCCTCTGTTCAATCTGTTTTGTTTGATTATCCTGTGACCGTAATATGCATAGATAAAAGGATTGAAATATCGTGGGCTGATATTGACTCGCCATTTACCCTTGCAGAATGCAGTTTGCTGGTCAGTGGATCGTTTCGTGATGCAAATGGAAAGCTCTATCCAGAATTTAAGGCCATTGCCGAGAAGTCAATTTGACAGCTTTCTCCGGCAAGTTTATGCCTGTACTTTAGAGAATGCCTAACTGAAGGGAGCCGTTAAGCTCCCTTCAAACGTGCTGGGCCGTCAGCTTCTGATCATCAAACCACCTCATCTGGCTTGGACCTACGCAATTCAGCTTGGTATTTTTCAGCCTCCGCTTCGATCAGTTCTATAGTCCAACCGTTCTCTATCCACAAGGGTTCAAGGATGACTGTGAGAGCAGCATCTGCCTCTCGAAACAGCTCAATGTCATCGTTTAATCTGGTGACTATTTCCTCAAAACCACCTGCGTAAAGCACGTCCATGTTTTCACGGAAAAAGGTATGGGCGAGGTAATTTCGGCGTTTGTTGGATCTGCGAATCAAGTCATCAAAGGCGTCCGGTACGGTCATAACTTTTCTCAAGGAATGGACCAGCGCGCCAAATGTCTTGGAGAAATTACCGTCAAAAAACTCTTTGTATTCTGTGTCAGTCCATTCGGATTTTTTACTAGGTAAAAAGTCCAGGAAGAAGATGGCGTTCACTATCCCATGCTCAAGCACCTGGGCCATGTGCATAGCTGCACCGTAGTAGGCGCAGACCTCTTTAAATTGGAGGGCTTGAGGGTCAATTTCATCCATGCTGACGTTCCTAATTGAACCGTTTTAGAAATTCGTTAAGGTCACGTTCTGGACGTACACCTTTGACGCTAACCAACATCAAAACTCCGATTAATCGAGCCTCCGAAGTGGCGATTTCAGCATCCCCAAATTCTCTCCTTACGACCGGCAAAGCATGCTCCAACCACCCATTCAGAATCTCTATAGGATCTTCCTTCATGCATCCGGCGTCGAGTTCGCGTTTCTCGGTCGGGGTGATGGCTCCGAATTCTTCTGCAAGGTGGAAGGTTTGAAGGATCAACGCACGCGCCATCCCGTGATTTTCAGGCATCTGACTGTTGGAAAATAATGCAAACCAATTCGGAAAGTGCATCCGCGTGAGCTTATTAAATTTGTCTGTTTTGGATTTTACCAAGACAACAAAAATGATAATTCCGGCCACGATTGCACCGATCAAATATTCCATTGAAAACCTCTTATAGATCCATGTAGTGCGGAGTATTTTACTTGATTGTAAGTGGTATGCTTTTCGCGCTATCGAAAAATATCCTCGTTCATTATGCCGTTGAATAAACTGCCTTGGTAACGCTCTGCATAGAGCAGTGTTGTAACGTACCGATCAGCGCTATTCGTTCCGTTCAGCTCAAGAGGGTGGGCACCATCAGTTGCGAAAATGTTGCTTGGGTCGTGGTCCTGGATATCGTCCTCGGAAACCTTTCTGTACACAGGCTGGTAGATCGTCCCATGGTCGGCCCGCAGGTAGTACGTTGGGTACTTCGTTTCCTTGTCGAGAAGGATTGCACCGGCAGTGAGTCGAGCGGGGCCGTTTACCGTGCGAACCTTGCCATCTGAGAGTTTGTAGGTGCCATTTCGAGTGTGAAGCTCCATCACGAACTCATCCATCGACCGAAGCGGCTTGCTGACAGGTATGCCCTTGCTCGTGATGTAAACAAGGAAAGCAACAGACAGGGTTTCTGATGACAGCGAGCTACCATCAATGAACTCAACAACTCCACCGGCCAACGCCCGTTCAAGGTCAGTGGCTGCTACCAGTAGTGGTTTCAAAGAATGGTCAGCGGCTTTTGCACGATCCAGAAGGTGCAGCATGTTCAGATCGTCCTGTCCCGAGGGAACCCTATCAGTACGTTGGACCAAGAATGACTCTTTAAAAAGGCCCTGCCAGCTATCCAAGCACTCGTTTTTGGAATCCCAGATAACAAGCTGGTCCTCCAATTGCAGAGGTAAGCACGTTGAGCGGAGTGCCTCGATGAGCATGTGCAAAGGCGCGAAATAATCACCGTCCTTTTCTCGGAAGCGAACAATCAGCCCTTCATCTTTACCCGCGATCATGCCATCCAATGACCACTGACCGATTTCAGCCGTTTGGCCCGTCCAAACCATAAGAGAGATTTCGGAATGCTTGGGGATGCCGTGTACATCAAGCTTGATCAAAGCGTTCACTTCCTCCTGGTTAAGATCACAGGGAGGCGGTTGGCTCGAAAATTTTTGACATGGAGTTTTCTCAAGACTGTCGATGATTTTTTCATAGTCGTCTTCCCCCGTGGAGAAGCCACGGGACTCACAGAATTCTTCCCACTCGCTCATTTTATTTGGCCTTGGCTGGGTAGCGATGATCGAAGAGGGCGGTGTAGCTCTTGTAGAGAGCGTCATACCGTTTCCATGACGTTGCCCCGGTCGGTGAGTAGGTCTTGATGGACGTTCCCTTAATCGCCGTCTTGCCTTTGAATAAGATGGTGTTGGCCATGTCGTAATAGTCGATGAGCTTTTCATCAGTGGCGTTTACGGGTACAGGGTACCGCCCAGCCCATACAACGCTGTGCTGATAGAAATTGAGGATCTTCTTCTGCGCAGGGTTTCTCTTCACACCAAGCAAATGAGCCAACAGGTTCAAGTCGTGATGCTCTGGTGGGGTAGTTCCTTGGCTAACAAGCGCCGCCTTCATCGCTACTTCCAACGATAGCCCGCAGAGCATGTGGTAGACGTGGGAACAGGCAAGGTGCATGTCGAACCCTTCACCTAACCCAAGCTCCATAGCAGCATCACGGCCGCGCCCGTTTGACATGGAAAGCCAAACGGCACCGGCAGAGGCATGAAGGTCGTTAGCACGATTCCGCCAATGATTTTGGTGGCTCTTGTCGTCCACCAATGTGGGACGTTGGCGGTGCTGGTAATGCTCATACTCTGGGAAATCTTCTTCCATGTTCAGTCCCTAATGGCAGACGAAAAAAAGCCCCGATAGGCCGGGGCTTCATGCTAGCAGTTTGGAACCATCAAGCGATGGTGTACCCATCGAAAGCGGTTTTCTCGGTGATAGCCTTAATGATGTTTGGTCGTGTAGCTGGAACCTCGGACCCGTCTCCAAGCTTGATAGTGGCCGGATCGAGCGTTTCCTTGCCGGCAGCATCTTTGACGATCTTAAAGCCCAAGAAGGTGAATGCTGGTTCGTCTTGGGTCAGGTTCGCAGCAGCACGGCCACGGCGGGAAAACAGTTTTTCAGACTTACCCTTGTGCGTCAGGGTGTGAAATGTCGGCTCGCCGGATGGGTCTTTCTCGCTAGTTTTGCGAGTGCCCTTTGTTTTGCTACCGGCGTTCTTCAACGCTACGTGTGTGCCTTTGATGACCTCAAGCGAAATCTCATATGCCAAGGCTTTGAATTCGTCTTGGAACGCCAACAGAACACGTTCAAAAGACGTGCTTTTCTTCAATTCTGCCAGTGACTTGAGGTTGGCTTTTTCCGCATCTTTTAGCTTTTTCAATTCTTCAAAAAGCTTAACCAGCTTTTCGTCATCGCCTGAAGATGCTGCAGTGGCGATTTGAGCGTGGATGTCAGTCAGGGCTGATGAAGTCGTGACAGACAGCAGGTGCTTCAAAACCTTTGCGCCCAGCTCTTTAGCAGGAGCTGCGTGGAGATCAGCAGTAACGGCAGCTTCATATTCATTTTGAGAGGCTTTGTCAGACATTCACTCATTCCTTGCGTGTAGGTATTTTTGAAACAATTAACTGAAGCGAATTGATGCAAAACCTATTGTCAAATTGTTTTGCGGGAATTTACAAAAGAAAATGATATAATTGTTCATATAACTAACAAGTCTAATATGAAGTATACAAAAGAAGAAGAAAGGCAAGCTCTGGAAAAAAGAAATCAAGCATCTAAAATAGATGAGGCACAGCAAACAAAAGATATTGATGACATGCTTGTCAAAAAAGGTGTTGCTAAGAAACTACCTGAACCAGATCCAGTGTCTCACATTGAACAACAAGAAGTTATAAGCGGTGGTGTAAATGTTAAACGTGCCCTTCCGTTAACAAAGCTTTCAAAAGAAGATGAAGAAGAGCAGCTACCAGTGGATGAATTTATTTCGGTTTTACTGAAGATAGGTAAGAATTACGACAGAAAAGTAATGCAGAAGAAGGACGACATTACCGATGGTATTGATTTGTTCTTCATCAAAGTAGGGCAAGAACGCGCTATTGATGTGAGTGTAAAGCATAGTGGTGATATACGATTCAATGAAGGTGATTTGAATTGCCAGATGAATCAGGACATAGTGAGAGCAGTAGCTCCATTCAAGTTTCATCAGCCTGACACCGTGCTTGAGGTGTGGGTTGATGATTCAAAAAAGACTCCAGAATCAATTGCTGCGCAAGAGGAATTCATTAAGAACACTATTGGCACATTGGTAGAATCTGGCGTTAGTCTCGACCGTATTGTCTTAAAAAACGAGCAATTCAACGCCATCCTTGAAAAGTACAAAAAAGACGCAAAAGCAGCTAATCCAGAAGAACCTGCTGTAGCTGGTGTTAATGTCGTGAGTCAAAACAAGCCTAATGATAAGCCTTCTGAACCTACAACCGCCGTAGGGGAACATTCGCCAAAGGAAGTTCAAACAAAAGATGAGATTCCTGCGAAGCAGAATGTAACCGATACTCCATCTGATGAAGTGAAAACTAGAATCGAAGAGATTTTTATTGGTGAGGGATTGTTCAGAAGGGGAGACACTATTTTGGATATGTTCAATAGACGTGCAGGACTAGAAAGAACTGAAGGATTAAAAATTCAATTATCGTCAGATGGAAGCACCTGGAACGTCACAAAAATAGGTGATGGTAAAAGAATTCCAGATAGAAAATTCCAGTTTGACACTTCTAAAATGCCTGAAAAGGATGAGTTTAAAAGGGTCTTCAATTCTCTTGAAGGGAAAGGTCAGTTGGCAATCATAAGATCAGGTATGAGCCTCGAAAATTTTGATAAGCAAAAAACGAATTTAAAGAAAAATGGGATTGATTTGTCATTTTCAGATGATTACCAAGACGTGGTTGTTTCGAAAGTAAATGGTAATACAAAAGAGAGGGAAACATTTCCTCTAAGTAGCATCGTGGTTGGGACTTCAAAATTAGGGGCGGGGTTGTTCAACGCACTGAAGAATATTTCAAGCGCCGACAATCAGTATAAAGAAATAAGGCCAAGTAATGCAGCCAAAGCAGCAAATGCGGATGCTTTGTTTGAGCCAAAACCTGTGGATGTTGAAGAGAGGCAAACAAGTCGAAGAAACAAACCTTCGATGTGAAAAAAATAAAGGAACCTGCGGGTTCTTTTTTTGCGCATAATTTACTGATTGCGAAATGGTATAATTAAAGCATTAACAAACAAATCTAAAATGAAGTTTATAGATAAAATTAAAAATAACATCAAAGAGGTATTTGGCGGAAAAAAAGACGGTGGGTTCACAGAGAATACTGTAGATGTAATTCAGTCTTTTCAAGATACAGATTCTACACCTAGTGTCATTAATGATTTGCCTGAAAGTCAAGAACAATATAGCGATGATATATTAAAGGCTTTCGCAGAAGAATCTAAGGCATCTGGAATGGGAAGCAATAGTCAAACAAAATATGATTATTTGACTGACACAGATGGATCATTCCGTGACAAAGTTATTGCTAGTATAAATATTAAGCAAGTGCCGGAGTCTGAAAGGGATAAAAACCCGGAAAATTCGATGGTCGAGGCAAAAGATTATCTTGCTGAATTGAAGGTTATTCTAGAAAAGTACAATATGTCTATAATGGAGTTTTCTAATTCAAAAATTAAGATAGCAGATGAAAGAAATAGAACTCAATTTGACCTCAATAGAACAGGCGGGGTTAGGTTTTATGTAAATATAAATGGTCCGTGGGTTCAAGAGGTTGTTGACTTTGAAGCAAGGCATAACTATTCGGGGAACAGAAAAAGCATTGAGCTTTCAACAGATCCAGATTTGGTAAGCCATGAAGAACGTAAAAAATATTTCGTGTCATGCTATAAAACGCTTCATGCTGCAGGTATCGATCATAAAAGAATTGTCGTTCTTGATAAAGATTTCAGATACCTTATGGATGAGTTAAAGCCTAAAATCGAACCCATCAAGGTTGAAGCGGAATCAACCAACAACGCGAAACCATCGAATTCGCAAGCCCCGCCACTTACTGGTGGTGTTAAAACCATAACTGCACAAGAAGCATTAGAACAACGAACGTTAAGAATGCTGAAGGTTTTCGGTGGTGATTTGGATTTCTTGGATAGCAAAAGACCAGTCCTCGCAAGTGAACACAATTTAGAAATTACGTTTAGCGCTGATGGTCAGCACGTCACAGGTTCGACTGTTGATAAAAAGTTATCTGCAACCTTTCTTACAAAAACCGTAGAAAAAGGAGAGAGGTATCTTCAAGAATTGAGCGCGAGAGAGATAACCAATTCGATTCGTAGTATTGTTATGAATTCTAAAGGCAACCTATCCACTTTTGAAGATTTATCAGGAACGGCTTCAAAGGATTTGAGTATTGATATTTCTATATCACAAGATTCTAAAAATATTGTTGGAGAAAAAGCGAAAGACGGAAACCTACACAAAGTATCATTAGAGCTAAATGGCATTAATGGAGGTAAAATTCTTTCAGAAATGCACAAGCTCGAAAAGAATGAGCAAGACGACCACACAGTGCGCGATGTAGTCAAAAGGGGGTACAAGCGGTGATTTCTATGAAGGGGCTGTTCTCCTTTTTTGTTCCTAATCCAGCGCAAAAGCCAAGAAGCATAGAGGCTTCCAAGGCTGCTGAAGAGCTTGTTGCGAAGGCTGAATTCATCAACAGATGTAGAGAGCGTTTGATCAGCACCATGATTCGTGCGGCCCGGTCTTTGCTGCTTGTTGTTTCCCATGATGGTGAAGAGTTGACAGCCACGGCCAACGGCTTGGCTTCTGTTCTCGTGAAGGGCAAGGGATTCTGTGTCCTGGACGTGCGTACCCAGTCTGCAGAGCTTGTTCTTTCACTCATACGTGACACGCATCATGAATTCTCAGTGGGAGCCACGAACGAAGGTCAGATCATTCTCTCTTTGTTAGCTGATGAGTCTGTGACGCCTGAAGGGGGACTTGTACGGCTTATCACTGACGTAATCCACGCTGCGTGCATCGATCTGCCTGACTCGGTGCTGGAAGCTGGGCGTGACGATGTGGAGGGTCAGGTTTATGCTGTGATTGCGCGTAAGCTTGCTTCGACTCTTGGGCAGTACTTCGCTGACAATCAGCGCATCCCGTTAGCTGTAGCTCGTCATGAAGCCTTGAAGGCGCCTCACCTGGTGGGTTATGAAGACTTGAAAATCTTTTTGGATAAGAAACTACAGAAGAATGCAGATGTTCTATTCGATGAACTTTACATCTTTGATACGACAAGCACCTACAGGAAAGTCGATTAAAGGTCGCCCTGCAAATCTGTAAATGTCTCGGCTAGCACTGATTTGTTCGTTGGAAATTTTAGGCAGATTGTTAGAATTTCCATGGGTTGTCTGTATTCCCATTTGACCTTTGAATAACCGATCTTGAAAATAATCCTGTCCAGCTCGAATAGATTTTCTACATAGTGAGTGTTGATCTTGTTGTTTTCGAATTGGGTGTACTTAAAAATACTATAATAGTCATCCATGTGTTTTACGAATGCCTTTACCTCTTCATTGCACATTTTCCATTCGGGTGAGCCGGGTCTGATTTTTGTGTAAGTCCTAATCATACTCGTGACAAACATTATAGATGCACAGGTTTCGATTGATTGTTTTAGAAAATTGCTTGTAATGATTTGATCAAATGCAGTGCAGTATTTATCCAGCGGCGCGCCTAGTTTCTTCTTAATCCCTGAATAAGATTTGTCCTCTAGTGGCGGATCAGAGTTAAAAATTTGATCAAGAATGTCAGCATTCGGATTGGGTATATCTTTTTCATCATCACCGTTTATCCCGGAATCTAAATTTTCCATAATTTGATGTATCGCGTCTTCGTCATATTCGCCTGTCATAATATCCTCATTAGGTTGGTTGGTATTGAAAGTGTTTTCATTAATCTTTGTTTTGGCTTCGTAGCCAACAGGAAGGCTCTATATGATTTGGCTTTTTTATTGAGATACTTCTCGTTGTATCTTTGGAACAGGTGCCCGTATTTTCTCAGAAAGGGTTCATAACTGATTAACAAGTCTTTATGAAGCGTAGGATGCTGAGTCATGTAGTCTGATGGGTATCTTAGCCATTCAGGTTTATTCACGTAATGGGTAAAGTATCGTGCATAGTTTTTCTTTAGCAAAAAAGCAATGTATTCATTAATGCTGTTTGGTCTAGCGTTTTCAGCCCACTCATCGAATTGGCATAGTTGAAAAGCATCAAATGCCAGCCAGTTTTCTTCATTCGTAGTGAAGTTGTTTAATGATTCTTCGTTTTGAATCTGTGCCCAGTCATGTCTGATTCGGAATCTATGATCCGTACAACGGCTATTGGCTCTATAGCCACTGACGTTCAAAGCGTCCGTAGGAAAAGCGTATAGAGTCTTTAGGAAACCTTTCAGATCTTTTTCATAGAACCACTTCAAGCGAAAAACGAGAGGTTTGTTAGCCAGTCGTTGCGAGTAATCGTCATAGATAAGCGCACTGATTAGGTCATTTCGCGTTGGACAGCTAGAAAAGAAAAGTAGAAATTCTATTTCTTTGTTGTACTTGTAGAGGATAAAAGGATTACTCAGCTCTGTGTAATTTTTGGCACTATTGATTTCGTCAAGTGTATTGGGCTTTGGATCGAAGTCGAAAGTCTTGCTGTAAAGCAATTCGTTCAAATCATTGATCGGAATTTCTCGACCTTTAGTTAGGCTGGCTTTAAACATAGTGGCATTGTTTGTTTTTTCTTCTCTAATTATACCATTTGATAGTGCCGAAATTTTACTTATAGGATAAAGATAATCAGGCATTAAGCCTGACGGTTTTTTCTTCTGTAAATGAATAGATAGGAGAGGGTAATTGGTACGGCGATGTAAGCAATTGAGCCACACATGATTTGAGTGACATTTGATCGGGAAATTGCCTCCAGCCAATTTATGAAGCTAAAATTGCCCATGGAATGGCTCATGAAAATTGAGCAAGCTATCAATATGGCAAACGCAAGTATTGCAAATTTGAAGGCGCGTTCAATTTTATAGTATTTAGCATAAGCTTGAGTTGTAGATGGTTTTGAATTTTGCATAATTGTTAAGTTTGTTTTTATAGATTATACCATTTTGTCAGGAGGATTCTTTAAGAAAGACGTTACTAAAATATGCGAGGTCTTTTAGATTTGATTTAGGGTAGTGTGCAAACATCTGACAAGTGGCCGCGTCAACTGCCGCCATGGAATGTAATTCCCCTGTATTGCTTTCAATTGCGACGAATAGCTTATGCGTTCTTGTTTCTATATCTTGCGTTAATTCTACAAATCCTTCCTCTCCATTTGGGATGTATTTGATAACTGGGCTTTCAAGGTCTTTTGTTATTGAGCGTAAACCTTGAAGCAGATCTGTTTTGCTTACCTTGATTGCCGTGTCTGATTGGCAACGGTAAGGCATGAATTTCCTATAGGCTTTACTGTAGTCTTTGTTAGTAAAAGAATCCCAAGTGTCGTAATTCACTACAACCTTGAAAAAGCGGCATAGGTGTAGCTTCAAATAATCTTCATTAGCTGTTTCGGATTTACCATTATGGCTAATGTCGAATTCAATGCAGCAGTGGTGTTCGTGTTCGATGCGTATAGCATCTGGTGCTGTAATACTGATGTGTCGTTCTAGTAGCAAGTCTCTTGTGAAATGCACCTGAATCTTTGTAGCGAAGCGTTTTCTTTGAGCCGTGTAAATCATCAGCTCACTAGTATTCGCTTTGTGCAGATCTGCCAGTGCCTGGATAAGATTGTGATTGATTAAAGGCTTTCCGTTTACTGTGAAGTCTTGAAATGTGAGTCTCGTGGCTGGCTTTAATACGTGAAGGTTTGAATTCGGCATGTGCTGGAATTTATTTATTTAATGTATTATACCATTTGAGCTAATCGCATTTGCTATAATGAAAAAAACAACTGTGTAAAGCATGAATGAATTAAATTTTAACGAACCGGCAGTGCAGATTGATTTACCAGATCTATTCGGAACTGACTCACTAATCCAAGCGTTAAGCTCGATAACTGAACATTGTGGCTTGAATGCATCACTTGCCGGGATCAAGCTCCCAGCACCAGCACCAGCACCAGCACCAGCACCAGCACCAGCACCAGCACCAGCACCAGCATCCACCGCAGCGCATTCAGTAGCTTCTGTTGAGGCTACGCTAGGCATAGAGGAAGATGAATGGCCTATCGTTGTGCCAGACGTGATTGTGCCCCTGGGTGTAAGTGAGTCCTATGAGCCTGTGGGGTACGTCCAGGTTGAAGAGGATGTAAGCCTAGACGTATGCATAGCAACGCCACCGGCTACGCCTATGGAAGAGAAGGGCGGTTCCCTTGCTGATTACAAGCGCTGGGCTCTTGAATATAAGAAAGAAGAAGAAGCGCTTTTGCGTGATGCTTTTAAAACTGCACGGATATTAGTCAGCTACGATTTTGACCCAACAGCAGCAGAATTCGACTATCTTGAGAATGTGCTGAAAATGGCTCTTATCAAGCGTGGAGTTTACAACGAATGTAGATATGAAATTTCCAAGCGCCTGTTTGATCAATTCATTAGCGAGTGAGCAATGAATTAGAAAAGCCCCAGATGGGGCTTTTTTATATGTCCAGACCTAACAGCTTTCCAGAAGCTTGGACTACAGCTACAGTGTGCGGGAAATCAATAATTAGGCCAGCGGCAATTATTTGAGTTAAAATACGCCCAACGCCATGCCTGCTTGAACCTTTTGATATTTGGTTCAGTTCATTAATACCAATAATAAAGTATATGACACCCAAGGCTTGCAGGGCGCTTATTACAATTTTTAACTGACTTTCAATACCTCCGGCATACTGTGAGTCAATCATGCTTTTGGCTTTCTCGTAAGTTGGACCAGTTATTTGTGCTGATGCTAGACTCCAGCATGCGTCTTTGTTTTTACCAACCCTTATATCATCCAAAGCTTCGGCATTCGTGATAAGGCAACCCCCTTTTGATTCAGGGTTTAATGTATGTACAACGACGTCAATGATGGACGTGATATTAAGCAATAAAACGCCAATTAGAAATCCTACCATTGCTTTCCGCACCAGCTTTGGTTTGTCATGTCCGCCTACTTCTGTAGATAGACGCATATCCATGAAAGCATTTAGGACAAGAACTACTCCGATCAGAACCGAAACCTTTACAGTAATCCAAGTTATTATTGATATAAGGTCTAGATATGCGTCTCCATTAGCATTATCTGCCCACTCGTCATAGCCTTCATCATTGTCATCAACCCCGACGAATCCGCTTGAATGTTCTGATATGGATTCTCCGGTAATTGGTTCCGCTTGGCTCAACGGGATGTTTGTTATTGAAATGGCTATGATGGCTGAAAGAATCATTAGCCATTTTTTTATTGTTTTCATTGTTTATAAGGTTTGTTTCTCAAATTATACCATTTTGAAATGCTATAATAGATACAAGCAAACAAGCCAAAAAATGAAAAAGGATATAACAGTTGAAGATGTAAATGTTTTAAAAGCGTTTACTCTTGAGGTTGAGGGCGATCAGTTAAAAAGGTTGTCGATTCTGGTGAAAGTCAGAATCAAGGCGGATAAGTTTTTAAGCTTTACTAAGAAAATGCAGAAGATAACAAAAATCAAAGTGATGAATTTCAGAGCGCCTATATTTATCACTTTCAGTCAGTCAGCAGTTTCTGCGCTCCATGACTTAAGTCTTGAGCTTATCAGTAAGGAGGCTGTTAAATGAAAATAGGGAAAAAGAAGCCATTTAACTATTACGATGATGATTTAGAGCCGATTAAACATAAAAAATCAGATGATGAGATTGACGAATGTTTGAGTCTGGAAATGAATATCCATCTTGAGCGGAAAAAGCATCAAGAATTTAGAGAGAGTTGGAAGCCTATTAATACAGACCTTGGAGTCTGTTTTTTTATTTTTGCTTAATGGTAAATTTTATTAAGGTGAAATGCTATAATTCGCTTAACAACAAACTTTACTAAAAATGAATACATATGAAACGATTTCGTTAGAGCTAGAAGATAAGAAAGATAATGACTACGTTAAGGCTGTGAGGCTTCACAATGAAGAAGCTAAAAGAAGACGATTAGCAGAGGAATTGGCTAGATATGATTTGGTTGTTGAAGCTGACAGATTAGCTAATCTATATTTCCATAATTTTGAAGATGAATTTGCTCAAAGCCTTCCATCTACCAAGGACGCTTACCTTTTCGCCGTAGGCAAACTGGCTACGATGAATTTAACCCCCGATGAAAAGAAAATTATCAGGTTGAAAGTCATCGGTGGATAAGGCTTAATCTCGTTGCTTTTTAGAAGGCAGTAGCTTTGTTCTACTGCCTTTTTTGTTCTTAGAAAATCATGTCTTTGTATTTTTCTGTAAGCGGAATGTGGCGTTTAATCTCATTGACCTGGTGGAGCTGTGTTGTGCTGCCATTTTTATTGATTATAAAAAGCTTGTTGTCTAAATCCATACCTAAATCGAATTCGTAAGGTCTTTCATCGTCTCTATCCATTTTTACTATTTTGATTGCATTATTGTATTTACTGGGTGCGAACGTACTCACTTGAGTTCGCCCTGGTGTACCGTCCACAAATAACTGCACCTTAATAAAGCGCACGCCCTTCATGTCTGAAGGGTTGCCCGTGTACTGAATATCACCTTCTGCATAGCGAGTAATGGTATATGCGTATTCGGTTTTTTGTTGGTCGAACTTTATGTATTTAAATTTGCCGACTTGATCGATGACTTTGTTACCAAAGCCCTGAATATCCGCGCTGACTTGGTTTTCATTGTAGCTATCGTTTTTCGAAAAGCTTGTGTCAGCTTGTACAAGTGTAGCTGATGAAATTAGCAAAGCTGCAAATGCAAAACTGCTGATTTTTTTGATCATGGTATGAAATTCCATTTAGAAAGCGTAAGGGCTTTTTTTGTCTTTTCTTGAAACGTACTTCTTAATTGTATCGACCTGTTCTAAGTGGGTCGTAGACGTAGGGCCGTCGATTAAGAACAACCGTTTGTCTTCATCCATTCCAAGGTCGAACTCGTAAGGGCGCTCGTCGTTTCTATCCAACTTCACGATTCTGATTGCGTTATTGTATTTACTGGGTGTGAACGTACTGACCTGCTTGGGTAATTCAAAACCGTCTTTGAAGGCTCTGACACGGATAAAAATCACACCTTCAAGGTCTTTAGTGTTGCCCGTGTATTGCACATCATTTGAACCCATGCGTTCGATGACGTAGGCATATTCTGTGCCTTGCAGATCAAATTTTAGATACTTCGATTTGCCTGCCTGATCTAAAATCCGATTGCCGTAACCTTGTATGTCTGCACTCACCTGACTGTCTTTGTAGCTTTCATTCTTTGAAAAGCTAGAGCTAGCGTCAGCATGAACAAGTGTGGCAGCGGAGATAATCAAAGCTGAAAGAATTAGGTCAGCGATTTTCATTTAACGATTCCTCGTATCATCATCGTTATTGAAATCACCGCAATGATGAAGAGTGTCCATCCGAACACTCGGTCTCTTTGTTCTTGTGTGAATTTGTTGACGAATTTCGTCAGCGCGTACAAACCCCACGCCATGGGGATGAGAAGGACGTACCCCAAGCCACTCTGAAAGCCCTGCGCACCTGCAAACACAAGGACGCAGATAATCAGGTAGATGACCTGGACAAGGTTGCCTTTAAGGCTCACTTCTTTCTGATACGTCTGACGCATTTCCTCGCCATGCGCCTTGTTACGCTCGTTTGCTTGGAAATGAGTCTCATGCTTCTGGCCGTCATACGACCTCAACCATTCATCGTTCTCGTCTCGATCTGCCATTCCCTGAATCCTCGACCTGGTTACACGTAGAGCCCCTGACAGACGGCATGGTGGCCGTCTGATACCTGAAGCGGATTCTACGCCAGCCATCGTATTCTTAGCAAAAAATCCGATGGCACAGAGCGTTTGTAGACAAGGATTTTTACTGTGAAGTGCTTGTTTGAAATACGAACAGGCTGAAAAACTGTGGTGCTTGCAAAAGCGATTAAGAAATACCGGCTGGGGAAGGGAATCACACAAGCGGAGCTAGCCAATCGGTCAGGATTCGACCCCAAGACGATCAGTCGATTTGAAACGGGCGAGTACGTCCCAACCGTGGAGGCTGTGTACAAATTTGCTGAAATTCTTGGCGTGCCGGTGAAGGATTTTTTTGCTGACCTTGAAGGCGAGATTGAGCAGAGGGCGTTTCTTTTTGAGGTTATCCACAACGCAGATGCTGAAGAGCTGCGGCGGCTCGTTGCGTTGGTAGGGAAGGCTCGCAAGGCATCGAAGCCCTAGCGGATGGTAGGACGTAGATCCTTCCATCCACGCGGCGGCTTTACCAGGGGCAAAGGAGGGGGTGTTTAGAAGAGATCGATTACGCTGTCTGCGCAGCGTCTCGCATCGTTGCTCATTTGACGATTGCTACTAATATCACCAAACTCACCCATTGAGGCAACCGCAAATTCTTCAACAATTTCTACCAACGCTTCTCGTGGTGGTTGGTTTTTGTGGAATGAAGCAAGTGTACGCAGTTGGCTCATATCAAATTCGTCATCAGCCAGTCCTCCCTTCATATTGCTCATCAAGATTCTCATGTAGAAAGTAAAATTGATCGCATCAATGTTCTCACCCATTGCGTCAGCGAGATGCAACAGATTGGCCAGCATGTTTCTGGAGCTGGTTGAATTGTCTAGTGAAAGAAATGCTTTGACACCCTCGCTCATCGTGTAGGTAATCATCCTCGGATCTATTTGACGGTCAGCTAGCTCTAATCGAAGGTAAGCGATGCTGTAGATCATTAACTCCATTGTGGCCACATCGTTCATCAGCCCGATGACATGGTTTCGATCAATGTATTCCTTTCTCAATCGCAAAACTGAATTAGTCAGAAAAACCTGGACTTCCCTTCGCAGTGCGGCGGATTTGGTGGATTTATTATCACTTAGCACGTCGCCAATGAAGTTAAATACAGCACTGACATGTTTATTAGCCTGAATCGAATTAATCAAATCGTCCTTCGGCCAGCGGCGGAATCGAGATTTAGTTTTAGGCTCTTCGACCGAAGCATCTTCTTCTGCTGGTTCAACTACGACAGTCTCAACCATCTCAAGTGCTGGTTCCAGAAAAGGTTCGGCCGATGCGGGTAAACTGGTCTGAGCTTGGATCTGTGTAGTAGGTGGATTGATCGGTTGAACTGTGTAGGGCTGCGCCGAGGTAAGAGGTGCCTCACTTATAGACGATGCAACTGGAGTAGCAGAAGGCTTCGGCGTAGGAATGTTCTTGTTTTTAAGCAGATACTTTTCGATCCTTTCAAACAGATATACCAGCTTAGCGCCTGACGCTTGGGTTAGCTTAATCACCTGCTGTTCGTTAATGTAAAGTGTTGAGTTCATCAGCCCTTTCTTGACGAAAAGAGATGAAACCTTCGGCAGGGAATAGTGGAAAGGATCACAGAAATTATCTTTGCCGCAGATTTCGTTCTCAGTGATGATGACGCCTACCTTTGCGTTACCAAATACCGTTTCATCAATGAGAATTTGAATGTCGTCATAACTAGTGGTTGGGCAATACGAAGCGATAGCGTTGTAGGCTTTGTCGCGAGGGATGTGTGGTTTCCTGTGAATTTTTTCCACACGTCCCAGCTCGCCAATGAAATCCAGCATCGACATATCTATAATTCCCTTTAGCCTTTAGCCTTTAGCCTTTAGTTGTGCGTGCGGGCGCTTTGCCATCGACACGGGTAGCCACATGCTACTACGAGCAATTAATCGATCCAAGCAGGTGCAAGCGCGAGGATGGCCTACGAGCGCGGTATCGGTGACATAGGGGCAGTCAGAATTTCGTTCATGATCGTTTTCCGCCGATATTGCCTCTAACTGAATGGTTCAACGCGGCAGTGCCGTTGACGAGCAGCCAGTCACTTGGGGATATATCAGGCAAACCAACGTTGATTTATGCTTCGGCTCAAAGCCGTGATCAATCATGCAGCGTTGAGCTTTAGCTGTGTCTCCAATACTTGCAACGTCCAAATTTGATCCTAGCGGTTTGGCATAGCCGCATGCGTACATCACCGGCAGGGCTTCACTATCATTGGCTATCTGGACTGAGAAATGCGGTGATGCTCCCGCCTTCCGCCAAGTGACTTGCATGCGTTCATCCCGGCCTGAATTTGGCTTGATCGGGTGAAATGCCTCATCTTCGACAAACGGCAAGGCTTCGAGCTGGGACAAGCTGAGAGGATGGCCCTGCCTCTCTTCAACGCAGGCGGGCATATTCTTCATAATGTCACAGTATTCAAAACCGTCTTTTCGGATGAAACCATGACGTTTCATACATTGGAATTGCAGCACCTGTTCGTTGATTGGCAAATGCGTCATCGAAGTGCCTACCGGGTCGCCACATTCTGTCATTGCGGCTTTGACACCCTCAACAGATGTAGAAGGGCGTTTCCACTGTGTAAATTCGGGTGACGGCGGGCAGCCGGTCAGCAAAATGACCGTCGCGATTAAGGCCGGAAAAGTAATGATTTGAGCTTTGCGAAACATGTTAATCCTTTATGTGCGTCAGGCTCCCCAACAACTGCCTAGATCCTTGGGAACCTCCATTGATGATGATCATGACAGAAACCGAAAGGGCCTGGGAGAGCAGGGTAGGATGAATAGACCATCACGCCTTCCCCGGTTTACTAGGTGATCGTATAGGGGATCTAGGCTTACCAGATGCTGAAGAACCTGGCTGATCCGGCTTTTCCTGCTCTGTGACCGCTTGAGCTGAATGCGTGGCAAGGGCTGGCTTCTGATCTTGCGCAGCAATTGCCGGCACATGTACTGGTGGTTTTGCCGGTGGTGCGTCCTCCAGGGTTATCCCAGCTCGTATAAGGATGCTGTCCAGCTCGTGGGCCGTTAGCTGCTCATCCTTGCGTAGATCGTCAATGACACGCTTCTTCACTGCCCTTGGCAGATGGTTCAGGTGCTGGACGTATGTGAAGTCTTGGAGGGCTATCCCCTTGTGTATGCCATAGAGGAAGCCATATAGCTTCGGTCGGGCATCAACCTCACGATCCATTCTGTTGTTCGTCTGGATGAACACCTTCTTCGATTTGCCTGTTGGGTCAGTAGCTCTTATGGCTACCGCGTCTTTGATTCTCTGACGGTTAGATATCACGGGCTTCTTGTACTCTTTGTCCATCATTGCATCTGCTTCTCTGACAAGCTCTGGAGAAGGCGTGTAGTCCAGAAGCGTTGTCCCGCAGATACGTGATGCAAGGTAGAGATTCGCTTGCGTCCTCGGGTTCGGCTCCCCTGTGCAGCGGATCTTGGTGTGGCCTTTGGCAACGTGGATACTCATAGTGATGAGAGCTGAATTCAGGTCAGTCTGGTAAGTCTCTACGGCATTCCCAACGATTGTGCATACGTCTCTTTGGTTGAATTTCGACACAACGGTGTTCCCCACGATCATCTGCTTGGTGATGGATGGGCCGTATCTACTGTTCTCGTTGAACCTTGTGATGAAGTCCTGGAGGGTTTCAGTGTTGTCTATGAACCTGAATTTGATCTTCTTCTTCCTGCCATCTGCGATGGTGATAGAGCCGTTCACCGTGGCTTCTGTGACCTGCTTTTGAATGTTCTGTTTCTTGACCATTTGGTAAAGACTGTTGATTGATTCGACCTCATCCATGTCGATTTTCAGCTTGTTATCAATGATGACGCCGGATTTTTTGGCAGAGATTTTGAAGTCGAATTCGTCCAGGTAGATGGACCAGCCGCTGACTTTACGTTCGCCACTTTTGTTTTTGATGATGTTTGGCACCAGCCGTGCGCCCAGCTCCTGGTACAGTTTTTTGTTCAGCTCTTCAAACCCATTGCTCATGTCGGAAGCGTTGACCAACGCCACTGCTTTGGAAACAATTAGGGAAACGTCTGTTTTTGTCTGATTAGCCTTGTATTTGTATGCTGCATGCAACTCAAGCACACCCTTCGTTTGATGGGGGAGGGTGTCTATAGAAAGGAAGTCATCGCTATAATCCTTGTGTTTGATCTTGATGTGCTGTTTTCCATTAAGGTAATCATCCACAACCTCAAAACCACTTTCTCGTAGCGCGAGTGTGAATTGTGGATAAGAGAAGTTCTGCCCAATGAATTTTGAGGTGATTGACTCAATTCTATTTACTAGCTCAACGTCTTTTCCAAAGACTTCGCCTGTATTTGGATTTGTTGATACATCAATAGTTTTAGCTCGGTCTTCATGCTCCATCTGTAAAAGGAAAGGATATTTTTCTTCGAGACGGAATTTTACGTCTCTCATTTTCTTGATTATACCGCTGTGTTTTTTGCCACGGAAAAAGCTAGGTCTATACCCATCCAGTCTACGAGTAGACATTAGGACGTGTACGTGTGGATTCCCGTCTTTAAGGTGAGGAACAATCATGTATTTGAATGCAATATCCGTTTTGGAATTAGACAGCTCAAGTAAAGTTTCTTTGGCGGAATTGATAAGGAATTTTGCTTTTTCTTCGTCAGTTTTTAGTGTCGCTAGCTCGTTGTCTGTACAAGAAACGATGAACGAAAAAGCATCAGATGCTTTCGATGAAGAATTTCTGCCTTGCTTAGAATGCTGTATGAATTCTTGTGCACAAGAATTTGCGAATTCTAATGTATAATTTCTTTCATCAATATCGTTTTTAAAAAGGCCAAGCTTCTTCATTTTTTGCGGTGAATCTAACTGTAAATCCAAATTCGTTTCTGAATATTGGACTCCTACGTGTGTGTCTATTCCTTCGTCATTGATTTTTGGAAGGTACAAATAAGCAACCGCACCTTTAATCCTGACCTTCCCTCTGATTTCAGGGTCAGAGGATTCAACGTATTCTATCTTTGCGTTGGATGTAATGCTGGCAAATTTAAGCTTAAGTGGTACGGCAATTATCATTTTTCTTCTCGTATTCTGATCGTTTTATTGTTCCTATATTTCATGTGTAAAAGCTCCAACGCTTTTGATGCTTCAAGCATTGTGCGAACCAGCAGTTCTTTGTAGTCCTTACCGATTTTCACCAGCTCATTCACGTCTCTGACGCGTCGATTCAGAAGGTCGTAAATGAGCTTTCTTTCGACGAAGAAGGGGTGCTTTGAGCTAACCCCAATCTTGAATATCTTGGCTTCTTCGATTGCCCTCACAATCTGAGTAAATGGATCGTCATCGTGTTTAAAAAACCAGTATGGTTCGTCCTCAAGCAGCGCAGATAGGCGCGTTTCGCTCTCCCTATAAAGCTCGGCGCTGCGTAAGAATTTGCGTTTGGCTACGGCCTCTACACCAGTGGTTTGTTCAACGTATTCCACGTGGACATACGTGAATTTTTCACTGAGCAGGTTCACCTTGACGTGATGCTTCAGAAGCATCGTAAGCACGTTGGGGAGCTTGACCGTCTTGCCTTGCTTAGATGTGTACTGTTGCCCTGCACAGAGGTTGAAAAGCTGCTGGATGTTGCTCTGATTTCTGTTGAACGTGTCCTTCAGTCCGGCAAGGCTCTTCTGGTCTTTCAGAGGAATGTAAATGTCTCTATCGCTGTGGAGGTGAGTCAAGAAAAGGCTCACGCCTTTTCTGTATTTGGCAATCATCTCGATCTCATTCACGACCTCTGGAAGGCGTGTGTAACCACACGCAAAGACTAGTTTCTGTAGGTCTGACTTGAAGCGTTCTGAACACCTGAACTGGAGATACCTTTTCATGGGTCAACCCTCACTGATGGGGGCTGTTATTCGTTGTGTGCTGCGGCTGGAGTTTTGTCCTGAAGGCTTCTCTTAACTTGGCAGTGTCCTTGATTGAAGTCAGGGCCTTCATTTCTTCGACAAACTCTAGTGCTTCTATTACTGAGATCGAATATTCAATAGCGCTTATTTCTGACGTGATTTTTCCTCGGGCTTCTGTTTTTAATTTCTTTATAGACTCGTTTCTTTCAAGCAATTTGGTTTTGTTGTCATAGGATTTTTCAGCCCTGGCTTTTGCTTCGTCAGTGGAAGATTTCTTCAGTAGGGTTTCACCGAATTTGTCTCGGCTTGCGCGAATGGTACTAGCCTGATCTTCAAGTTTTTTTATTTCCGAAGCTAGCGTTGTGAACTCGTTTTGTTTTTCGATAATGTCGTATTTTAGTTCAGAAATGGTTTTTGTGATTGTCATTTTTTATGTTGTTTGTTTGTATCTATTATAGCATTTTTAATTTCGCAAATTGTTCTGTTGGATTTCATTTGTAGATTGTAAATAAAAACAACACTTGCAATTATCCCGGCGATGATTTTGTCAAAGTGATTGACTGCGGCAATACTTAAAAGAATAGTTAACAATACGAATGTGATTTGCAGTTTCAAAAGGTCGAGTAAATCATAGTTGTAGGTTAGGGCTCTTTGCTTAACCGGGTTCATAAGGTAAAGATATTTGTAGTCCAAGATGGCATTGTCTATTTCGAGTTTTGAAGCGTTTAACCTTGCGAGATTCATGGCTGAAGGTGTGTATTCTTCGGATTTTTCTTTTACTGATTTAAAAAGAGCTTTGCGTAGTTTATGGGGCTGCGTTCTCTCTATTTCTTTAAGCACGTCACGAATGTTGTCCTCTACAGAGTTTCTGTATGTTATTAAGATTCTGTAGGATTCTTTGGAGCGTAATTTTTTGCCAAGCTTTATAAGTCGAAAATAGTTTTTTAGGTGTGTGGTTATCATGGTGAATAGAGATTGTTGTACTTTAGATTATAGCATTTCAATAGCGCACTTTATTCTATTTATGCCTTTTAACATGCTTTCACTTTTTATTGATTTATGTCTGATTTTTGTCATCACTGATTTAATGAAAGCCTTATAGAATGCGGTATCCAAACAAACGGAGTGCGCTAGATTGTTTTAATTGACTTGTCAATTAACAACCTGACCTTGCCTGCTCTAAAAAATGCTTATAAATAGCTTTATTGAATATCCAATACTTACCCAATGGTGCATAGTTTTTGATGGAATCCCCCGCTTTCGTGGTCATCCGAAGGGGGTAGGGGAGTGAGTGAGACATCCGACCGCTGCGCAGCCGGAATCGGCTCGCCAAGCTGATGTGTTGGCCGTAGCTGGATCGGCTGTGTCTGGATGGTTCGTGTACGTCATACAGAAGCGGTAAGAGCTTTCAGTCTATTCCATTCGATAGACAGGATGGCTTGATGCTGGTGTGTCCTTGGATCGGCTGTTGGGTAACGTGAGTGGTTTTGCTCCAGGCGATGGTAGTGCTGTCTGTATGCCATCATTTTAGGTAAACTCACATCCTCAATTTATCTGAAAACAAGGACCGTTAATGAACGCATCAACCTACCAGTTTAAGAAAAAAAATTGGCTCTCTGTACGGTTAAAAAAAGCTAAAAAATGCTATTCAGATAAAGTAAACGTTTCAATCTATCCTTTCATATTAACTATTCTTATCGCTTTATTATCCTGTTGGTTTGGAGGGGGGAAGTTTGTCGGTGCTAATGTCACTGTGGAGAATTTATATTTTGGCGTTGTTGTTAGCGCAGTTTGTGTCGCTACTGCTACTGTGATTAGAGTTTTTCGAAACGGATTGTTACGCAGGTTTACTGTTAGGGTTTTATTGTTTTTTTCTAATATTGCGACTGATATTGCTTACGGTGCTTTAGGGTTTTATATCGGAAGGGAGTTGTTTTGGACACCTATAAATCCAGAGGCTTGGTGGTGGTTAAGTGGTGCGATTGCTTACTGGATTGCCATAAATATTCTTTATTTTTTTGCATTGAAAGAAAGCGAGTCTTTCAAGCGAAATGGGATTTTGGCTTTGATTACAGTTGGCTGTGCCATATCAACGTGGTTCTTACTTGACTATCTTATGAGGGTACCAGGAAATGGTAGCTAAAATTTGGAAAGGTCTTTTGGCATACCCACTAATTTCCGCGGTCATAGGTGTTGGTTTTTTATTCATTTTGACAATCTTCATTACCTATGGAGTTAGTCTCGGTCCACGCTCACATGACCATACGGCATGGGCCAGTTTCGGCTCGATGCTTGCAGGGGTTTTCACACTGTTTGGTACACTGGCAACCCTAGCCACACTGTTGTTCCTGAATGCCCAATTTAAGGAGCAGCAGAAGGTCACGGGCAAGCAAATTGAAGCACTTACGTTTGAGCAGTACGTGAATCACCGCAAGCTATTTTTCGAGCGCCTAAACGAGATTGAAGAGAGCCTAGGTAATAAAATAAAATTTAAAGACCAAGATAAGCTGTACCACAATATTTTTCCTCATAACTCGCCTTTAGAATGCTCGTTCAGGGTTCAGATCGTGAGTGGTCAATTGGCAAAGGTCGGTGACTTATCGGATATGTTTTCAAGCTATGAAATGTTGAAATACATGCTTGAAAAAAATGAGTGGTTTCATGTTGAAGCTGACAACCTGGTAAAGCATTTGATCATGATGCCTAACTCTTTAAGCTTCCTTAATATTGATGTTGAATATGATGGCGACATGGAGCTTGAAGGATTCAACTTCGGCATTAATATCTACTCCATAAACGAGTATGTTAATCGTGTTACGACTATCCTGAATGCTTTCCTTGCGTTCACAGGTAATGCGACAGTTCCTAGCATTGATCACAAGGCTGAAAGTTCTCAGTTACGCAAAGCCCTGATGCAGAATTTTGAAGGACGCTTTGCTGCAAAGCATGGCCTTGTTCCAATCAAAAAAATTAAGATGATTGATGAGCTGGCTAGGCTTCATTTCTGGATTGACCAAGCCAAGGATACAGCCGGTCAGCGAATGTTCTTAGAAACTTGGCAAAAGCTTATTACGACATTTAGTTCAAAACTACGAGTTAATGAGTTGAAAGATACGCGTGCTTATAAAGAGATGATTGCAGAGTTCTTTAAGGAGCTGCACGCTGTTCAAAAAAGATATGTGCGTAACTCATATGAGTTCAAGGTTGTGGATGATTACCATTCTAAACTCATATTGATACGAGATGGACTGCAGGACTAATGTGTCAAATGATTTCTAAATGTCTGGTTTTGAATTTTGGAATGGTATAATTTGAGCATGAACAAATTTTACTATAAATGATAAATCAACCAACCGATTCTGAAATCAAAAGTCTACTGCACGTAAAAAGGAATCTCCTTGAGGGTGTCGGCATGAACCTTGTCCGCATCCTACCCATTGCCGTTATGGGTGGCTTCGTGATCAAAACGATAATTGCTTTTTTCCTCAAAGAACCCTTCAGTACAAGCTTCGCCTTCTATCTATTCTCCTTGGTATTTTTAATGAGCTTACTAGGCGTTTTCTCCCTAGCAATGCTAAGAGCCAAATGCGCCAAAAAGGATGATGGCTATGAAGGCGGGTTTACTCCTGCTCTCGCGTTTTCAGGCAAGATACTATCAAGCAATATTCTTGCACCCGGCCAGTACGTGGCACAGCACAAAGCAATCATCAAAGACGGCGCTGTGTGCTTCCTGATGCCCTCTGTGATGCTCGCCATAGCCTTCGCACTCCACGTACCTGTAGTGGTGAGTCTCATCGTCCTGGGTGCCGCTGTAGGCTTGTGGTCTGCCCAGCTCAATATGATCCAAGCTGACGCCTATAATGAAGTGAGTATCTTAAAATAATAAGAATTATGTAAATATATACTGCGGCGCCGTATACCTGGCGCCGGATTATATTTGGGGGGAAGAATAGACATAAATGAGTAAGCGCCACCGCTAATCTTTGAGTCTATTAATTATCCCTCTTAGGATCTTATTAAGTACTTCGGGTGGAACAGTGTCATATTTGAACTGCTTCAAGACAAATAAATACGCCATGCTCAAAACTGATTCATCGTGAGGGGCGACGTCATAGGCCCATTCCCTGCAATACTTAACCACTTGATAAAGTGGTGAATCCTTTGCGTAGATATTTAGGTCAAGCCAACTTTCACCTGATGATTCAAGCAGGGTAGCTAATCCGTTCGCTCTGGCATCAGGATGGAATATTAAACTAAGCTCAAGGGTTATTGGGTCAAGGCAAGTGTAGCCAGTACCCACGTCGCCAAAGTCGATAAGTACCGGAGTGTTATCTCCATTGACTAGTATGTTTCCTCCATGTAAATCACCATGAATGCAAGCTTCTGAGATTTCAACGGTCCTCTCTTCCAAATCTATAAGTATTTGAAGAGAGTGAGTAGTAATGATATTTTGAAAGTTTTCATCACTCAAGATCCGCCTGCGAATGTCTTTTATTTTCACCGGTTTGACATTTCTCGAGTCTGACCAGCGTGCTAAAGCAGTGCGTATCCGTCCAAGTACATCAAGGGCTGCAGCAGGGTTGGTTAAGGCTAACTGAAAAAAAGTATCGGTATGTTCATCTGCCAAGACATAAAAAATAGCAGAAAAGCCACGAAGTCCCTGATCGTTATAACTCATTACTGGCGCAAAGGTTCCCAGTCGCAGATGTTTTACCTCTGCTTCATATGCAGCGATCTCCTTCTTGACATGCCTCGCAAGACCTAATTTGCCGACACATTCACATCTAACACGGCCTGCTTGATCCATCACACTGATCTTCAGTACTATTGCATCTGATAAACCGCCTAACTTCTTTAACTTACAAAAGCTGCCACCGTTTGCTCTTGTAAATACTTTAATGGCCCTTTTTTGTTCTTGCGTAAGATCGATTGCGTTGGCACCGATATTTATGCGAATAGCGTCAGTGAGAGCTATGCGCGATGCGATATCCCTAATTTCTGCGATTAGTTGATTGCCGTCCTCTTTTAGGTAATAGGCTACAGTTGGCACCAATGTACCGTCACCCCATAAGTCTATACTTTGACCTTTCCTAGCGAGCCCTCTAAGAAATGCATCTGGGTCGGACCCTGTTAAAATATAGACCGGTGTGCCTGGCGTTAAACTACCTGCGCTATAAAAAACTTGATGCCCATGCTCAACTTCTAAATCGAAAGAACCATCGGTAGTAGGAATTTCGAGATCAAGAATTACCAGGTCAAAAAAGACCTCATTCAGAAATGAGAGCGCACTATCACGGCTTTCAGCTAGAAAAACTTCAATATTTCCTTCTATTCTCGAAATCTGCTCTATAAGCGTCTCGGCATACGATTTATTATCTTCAACCAGTAGTAGTTTCATTATCTTTGTACCATCTAAGTTCAAACTTTGCGCCGCCCTCAAGGCTGTTAGAAAGTGATAATTCACCTTCCATAGCTTTCATTGCACTGGACGCAGTGGCGAGACCATATCCCGTATGGAGATTTCTATCTTTATTCGAAACTCCAATCTTCATCGCGTCAACAGGGTTACCTTTAAAGCCTGAACCTGAATCAATAATGGCGAAAAAAACCTCATCTCCCGCACGACCCCATGTTAGCAACACTTCGGGCGGGTTCTTTCTGCTATAGCTAAGAACTGCTTCATTAGCATTTCTCAATCCGTTGATGATTGCCAAATACATAGAGCCTCGATCTGCAGTAACCAAAAACGGTCGCAGCCCTCCGTCAAGCAGTTTTATCTCTTCGAAGATTTTCGGATTCTCTTCTACGATCTGATCAATCAGCTCACCCAAATCAAATGCGCTGTAATTTGGTGAAGCAGATGCCTGTTTTAACTCTCTAACTGCTCTGAGAATTTCTTTTAAGCGCGACATCAGTCTAAACGTCTGAGACTCTGAGAAATGCTCAAACTCAGACTGCGCCTTCATGTTGATTTCGCCGATAATCGTACTAAACTCATGAAGGATAGTCCCTGTGACTTCTTCAGTAGCTCGCGCCATTATGGATCGAATGAGCTTAATATTTACTTCGCCTTCAGCCGAATCATCAACATTTGCGGGTCGTATGACTGAAACATCAGCCCGCTCAAGTGCAAGCAGTAGGGCTTTTTTAATCCAGCTAACTCCTTCTTGCGCGAGCGCATCCCGCAATAAATCAGTGCTAACCTCAGTAGGGTTTTGGGAAAAGTACCGAGCTGCTTGTAGGCGTTCTTTAACAGTACCTGCAATCAAAACTATTTTGGCTTCTTCAGCATTCATTTTTAACTGTGCCCTGCGTAGAAGCGCGCACGGGTAGCAAATGCCTGCGCGCCTCCTTCCATGACATTTGTAATCGCTTCTACAGCCTCAAGATCGTCGAGAGGCTTACACATTTGAACATATCCATTACGCCCATCTGATGTCATTTCTATTATCAAATCAGCTTGTCCAAGTACTGGAATGTTTGCGTTGTGCGTTGAAAGGATTACTTGTCCATAACCTTTTCTATTGACTAGCGCTTTGATTACTGTATTCGCAATGAACGAGTTATCTAGATGATCTTCAGGTTGATCAATGATCAGCATGCGTTCACGGTGTTGTAGTACGATTGATAATATTACAGTGCATCTCTGTCCTGCAGATAATGCAGCTACGTCCTTGTAGTCTAATCCATCAAGAAGTGTTAGTTTTATGTTGTCTTCTACTTCGCTTGTAACAATATCTGATATTCCCGTTTCCGCGAGAACACCTAATAGCCTGGCACAGCGTTCTTTCGGGATACTGGTAATCTGGGATAGTGTTTCAAAATCATAATATTCAACAAAATCCATAAGCTCTTGGGGGCTTACTTTTTCTGAAATATTTAAAGCGAGTTCATTATATTTCATACCACTGCCGCGCAGTGCGTTCGCAATTGCACGAGTGTACTCAGTGAATTGCGCGGAACCTTCAAGTTCTACTTTAACCCAAGGTGTCAGAGCTTCGTTTAAGTCTTCCACGATTTTTTTACGTTCAGTAGATCGGTTTGCTCGCAACTCTAACAGTTCTTCTAGCTTTGAATCGCGACGAGTTCTTAAGGCTGCTAACCTAGCCTTTCTTTCGTTTATAAGCTTTTGTCGAGATTGAATTTGCGCAGCATTGGCTCTCAGTAGTGTAATTTGTCGAGCCAAAGCTCCAGCACCTGCTGTGTTATGGTCAAGCTCACCTCTTATTGCACGCGACTCTTTTTCTAATTCGATTTTAGACTTATGCACTTCATCTAGTTTGTTTTTAGCTGCCTCTTTCATTTGCATGAATGAACCTAAAGCATCATCTAATTGCATTATTGTCTGTGAGTATTTAATGCGCAGCTCAGACAACGGATCATCTTCCGGTGAGCCATCCCATTCTTCAGGTCCGAAATCTTCGAATACTTGGCTCTCCAATTTTTGGAACCAATTTTCAACGGTGGTGCTAAATCTTTGCAAAACCTCATCTTTTACGCTCAACTCTGAGAGTTTCGACGAAACCACTCCGAACTTTAGCTGTTTGATTGAAATTTCATCTGACTCGCCTAGGAATTTTTTTTGTTCCAGTTCCAGTTGACTGATTTTATCTTGAAGTATTTGAAACTCTTCAATACCTTCGCCTAGGCTAATTATTTCCTTTTCTAGAGCTTCTAGTTCTTTGTAAAAAGATCGTATGTTGTTCGCGGTTTCTGCTAGCGCACCTTTGATCGAAGTTCTGTTGGAAAGGAAGCCGTCGATTAATGAGAGCCTACCAGATTCACTCAAACCAACAGTCTCAATCTCAGTCTGAGACAATATGATAGGTGAGGTGAAAGTTGAAGAGGCTCTAAATTTATCTTCATCCGCGCTTCTGCTTACGCTTATATTTTCTATAAGATCATTCAGTGTTACACAGATTTCGCCGCCATCCAGTACTGCGCGAGCATGATCTAAAGAGCGGCTCTTAGACTCGCTTGTCATATTTCTGACGTCTAAAGCGTAACGGATCAATTCAATGATTGACGTTTTGCCTGTGCCACGAGCGCCGATTAGAACATTCAACCCAGCCGATAAGGTCAAATCAACCCCATTTAAAAAACCGCCTTCTATTTGAATTCTTTCTATGTTCACTTCGACCCCCTGCTGCAGCACAATATTGCCGATTTTTTTCTAGCATTGGCTATAGTAGCTTTAGCTGCAGGTATAAGCAACTTTGCTAGCTCTCTTCCTCTAAAGTGCGCACTAGCTTCGTTTCCGTATGTTTACAAATGGTATAATTAAGAAAACAAATCTTAAACTTAATGCGTCAATTCAAAATTCTGTTCGCAATGCTTTTTCTTCTGTTGGTTGGCAACCAAGCCCAAGCTCTCGAATATTCAAATCTTTGTGAAGTTATGAAGACAGCAACACCTCAATCCAAGGGGTTGGCTTCTCAGATAACCCTAGGCATGTTCGCTTGTGATGCCGATCAGGGAGTAAGCGTACTGCTTGCCCTTGAGGGTAGTAATTCTACTGCTGTTAAAGCGATCAAGCCGATTCTTGTAAACGCTGGTCGTACCGATGCCAGCTTCTCAAAGCCAAGCCCTTTTCTCGATTCAATGACTACATATTTAACCAATATAGGTTTGGGCGTAACAGGTCTGATTGCTGTTTTTTTGATTTGGAAGTTTTTATATGACAAGGCGAAAACCGGTAGCGTTGAAGCAGCTATCAAAAACAACACGATAAGAATGGTTGCACTGCTTCTTCTTTTTTGTCATCTCGTCATTGTCAGCGTTGTAATGTTGTTGTTTGCAATCTTCGGTTTCATGATCTCGAATCAGCATTTACTATCATCTAATTTAAATGAGCTTGCAAAGTCGGAAGATTACAACGTTATCAGATCTGAAGAGAAGATGGTTTTCTCGGCTAACATCGAGAGGGTAAACGATATAGCTACGGAAGATCTTAGGACCATAGACGCAATGTTTGCCAATAATCGTGTGGCGTTGGGTGAAGCCGGGTATACAAGAGGTGAGATACTTAAAATTTCTGCTGACGCCGGTTTGAAGGTTTCGAAGGATAAAAGCTGGGGTACACCAAACGTAGACGCAACAACAAATTGGAAAAACATTCTTAACTGGCTTAACGAAGTCAAAGACTATTCAATGAAAAAGTCTGCTGACGATTACCCATTCAAAGACCAAGTGCTTAAAGGTTATCCCGCTAGTTTTGGTAAATTCATCATTGGATCGAATGGTGCTGATGTTGAGCAATTGACTGGTGAGAGTCTTAATGACGGTACGATGAGGTCTATGTTTGAAAAGGGGGCAAAGACTAGTAATGAAATGTTGGGAGGATCTTCTACCTATCTAAAAAATACTGGTACGTTAGGTCGTAAGTATTACGCTCAAATCATGGATGACAATTTCCAAACGAACTCAATGAATGTTGTTGATGGTAAGTTCGACGCAGAAGAGCAAGCCATTGTTGATGATGCTTATGCTAAATCAAAAGAAGTGATGGGCATTTTAAAGCTTGACGAAATTGGAGTCAGTACGTCATCAGTTGCTGAAGTGATAAAATCGAAATTTGCATCGGGATTTCTTTCAGCGTACATGGGGCATGACTTTGATGCTGATGGTGCTTCATTTCAAAACATTATTAACTATTTTAAGAATACGATTGTAAAAGCCAAACTAAACGAATATTGCACTGATACATGGTCTGAGCATGAATCTTCCAGGAGGGCTATAAAGCAATATAACGAATTACCGAATGACGTGAAAGGTTCCAAGTTAAACCGTGATCAAGGATGGGATTCAATCTCTGATTTTGACATGCAGTGCGCGACCCTTAACCCAATCTCATTGAAAATTGAGATATTGGGAAGCGAAAATCAAGCTGACGTTCTCAAATTCAGAGCGGTGCAGTTAGCTTACCTAACAGCTGCTAATAGGGCTTTCGAGCTTTATTACATAGGCGTAAAGAAGGCACTGCAAGAGAACAAAGAAGGCATAGACATGCTGACTTATGAAGTGTTAAGCAACTCGACGAAGGGGATTTTGGGTAGTGCTTTGTCAGCTTCATCCATGTCGAAATTCCGTAACAATAAAAACATCAGTACCCAAACATTGAAAAATGCTTTCTTTGTTCACTGGGATAACGCCGATATTAAAAACTATAACTACGTGAATAGAAAGGTGCTTTGTGGTATACAGGATGTTAGGCCAGAAGGCCAATCAAGCTCGTGTAACCTTGTACCGTTTGCTCCGGTTGATTACAAAGGGCTTTACCTTTCAGCAATTATCAACGTAACACCTTCTACTCTTTTGGACGATGGAAGCTGGTTTAGTAAGTTCGACTTTAACAAATTAATCATGGATGCAATCGGTTTTGATTTCACCTCTATCAAATTGATGGCCGGGTTTGATCCCTCGCTGTCGATTATGAAAGGTAGAGCGGAGTGTGCAGCAAATCCACAAAGCTGTGCGAACAATTACCATATAGGTCTCGCTGGTGGGATGTACATGCTTGGTAACGAGATGTTCGACTTTGGTGTGAAGATCATATTGCTTAAGGCGCTTACAGCCGTTGCAGATGGAACACTCGATTCGATTATTGAGATGATCGGTTCTAGTGATTCATCATCAGCAGGTATCAAGACAGGACAATTCACCGGAAATATCGCTAAATTCCTAGGTTCGTTTAGCGGTAAGACAGTACAGATAGCTCTCAAATCCATGGATATTATTATGAGTGCGTATTTACCGTTGGGGTATGTATTTGCTGCACTAGGTTTTTTCTGTAAATACGTTATTCCTTTGGCCTTATTCTTCATGTTGTTGGGTAGATTGATTTCATTTATCTACTTCGCGTTTTTCTTCAAATTTATCGAAGCCCCAGTGCTTTTCAGCTACGGTGCCATAAGCGGTAATCCTATCCATTTACAAAGAGCAGGGTGGAAGTTGGTTTATTTAGCTTGGTACATGCCAGTACTCGCTTTGTTTATGAAAGTGATTTCATTCACTGCAGACAATATGAATGCTCAAGGTTTAATTGCTGGAATTCTAGGTATGAGTGATGGGTCGTTTATTGGAGATATTCTTGCAATTCTTGCTACGGTAATATTTATCATTTTCTGTATTTTCAGTATCTATAAAAGTGGGATGGACCAATTCGACAGTACAATGAAAGTAATCGGTAATGAGGATGCCCCTGCTGATGATTCAGCAAACAGAATGTATGCTTTATTGTTTGCGAATAATAGAATGCAAAATGCGATCAGTTCTAGTGTCCCAGCACTTGAGAAAGGCTTCAAAAATCTTGTGGCTAACAATTTGAAGGCCAAGCAATACGAGGCCCAAAGGAAAGAGAGAAATAGACAAGCTCGAGAAGAATTCAGTAAGGAAGAACATAAAAATAAACAAACCACTGAAGGGGAGGCTTGAATATGAATGAGCAATCTAAAAAGCACTACTATTGGTTTTTGGTAGCTATCGTCGTGCTAGGTCTGGTGAAGGTTTTTACCGTTTTAAGTTTTGGTGCGATGTTGTTAACTGCATTCGCTTGCGCGGTATTATTTTGGTCAATTCTCAAGGGTGTGAGTATAAATAAGAAGCTAAATGCAAAGATTGAAGAAGTTGATGCTGCGAATCGTGATGTGATTGAACACAACGAAACTCTGATGGGACTGGAAATGGCGCGCCAGAATGAGGTCAGAAAGAAGAGACTTGAAAAGCTCGGGCTTGGTGATTGATGAGGTTTCTTGCTTGTGTCACCAGAGCCTTTCTGTGCGGTTTCCTTGCCTTGAGCTTGGCGTCCGCCAGTGCTGGCAGTGATCGACTCTCTAGCGCGGGTATACAGCCTTGGCCTGTTGCGGTGATGCCTAGCGCCATGGACCTGGCTTCCCTCGTTGCCTCTAACTGTGTGGCATGGCCTGTGACCTGTTCTGTGGTTGCGTTCACTCTTCGGGAAGGGGAGGAGACAAACGTGTTGAAGGCACTTCTTGGTGAGGACATTGAACCATTTACCGTGGCTGGTAGGTAAGCTCCCGTTCACCCTTTTGTAAGGGCTCGCCCTGGTGTTGTACAGTCCCGCAATAGCTAGTCATTTTTGGAAAGGAAACCCCTGGGTTCAGTATGAAAATTTGGGCTTGTGCAAAAGATGTGAATGGATTTATCAATCGTGAAGATGGCAGATACAAGCTTTTTTTCATCTGGCAAGCGTTGAAGATCAAGCGTGAGAACTACCAGTATTTCGAGTCTTTGTCCTTCTACAGCACTCACTCACGCGAGCATAAGCGTAAGCCGATGGTGGCTGTTAAAAACGGTTGGTTCAGATACAAAAACCTCGACAAGGCACCTGGTGGAAATTCAGATAGTGACGGCGAGTCGATTTCCCATGCTTTCGTAATCGCCGCATTGGCGCAGCTCGAAACCATCAATTTCGTCTTTGGCAACCAGATGGTTCCGTTCAAGTTCACAAGGCTCGTAGCTGACGAAGGAGAGCTTCGCTTTGGCAATGGACGCACTTACTACCCTGACCTCTACGGAGAGTTCACAGATGACAATCCCTACTATGAAAAATGGGGTGGGAAGGTCGCCATTGAGGTGTGGGTGGAGCATCAGTGCGAACGTCCTAAAATCAATGATTTTGAGGCGCATTGCGTGCCCATCATTGAGGTGAAGGTGGGGCCAGGTTTGAGAGTCGAGCAGCACATTCGCCAGGACGATATTGAAGGTAGCCTTGAGAGACGATTTGCCAAGACAAAAGAGCTGCTAACTGAAAAAGTTTTCGCCAAGATTATTTCTGATCCCGTCAGCACCAAATTTCACCGTGAATTTGCCTCTGCCCAATCTGACAAGCTCAAGGGGGTGGTGGCTAACGCCCAACTTGCGTGTGCGCTTCTTGAGAAAAAGATTTCTGCAAAGGATGAAGAGCTTAATGTCACTAACAGCAGGCTTGTAAAAGCTCATGGCCTTTGGCAGAAATCGAGTTCAGACCTCAATGAGCTGGAGGGTAAATCTTCCGACCTGAAAGCCACGCTTGATCGCAAAGAGCTGGAACTGAAGCAAGCTCGTGATCAGCTAGTGGCTGAGAAAAAGAAGGGCTTTTGGCAGTGGATGAAAGGTCGTTTTAGCCGCGATTGATTCGTGCTGTAGAGGTAGGCTGCGGCAGAAGTCTGCCAGACTTATGATGCGGTTCCACTCAATTTTCCGGGATGTCTTGTATGGATGCTAAGACGCTTTACATCGTTGGCAACGGCTTCGACCGGCAGCATGGTATTCCATCTGATTACCAAGACTTCAAGGCATTCGTTGAGCTTCATGACGATGACGTTTTTGGATGGGTTGAGGAATTCATTCCAGCGGGAGAAGATTGGGGGCATCTCGAAACTGCTTTGGCAGAATTGGATACGGGTTCCATCATCGAGAGTCTGGAGCATTTCATGCCCTCGTATAGCTCGGATGAGTGGAGTGATTCGGGACACCATGATTTTCAGTATGAAGTTGAGCGGGTCGCATCCGGACTGTCATCAAGGCTGCAAACGCTCTTTGCTCGGTGGGTGAGAAGCCTGCCCATACCAGATGCCGCGAGCGCCCCGGTACGATTTGGTAGCCTCGATCCGCAAGGCTTTTACCTAACCTTTAACTACACACCAACCTTATCCACGGTGTATGGAATTGATGACAATCGGATTCTGCACATTCACGGAAGAGGTGAGGACGAAAGTGCGGACCTGATTCTCGGTCACGGTTGGGCACCTAGCCAACGTCAATCACTGAACCACAGCTCTGATCTGGAAACTCAAGATACGCGGCTAACCGAGGCCCTGGACGAGCTTGATAGCTACTTTGAAAAGACCTTCAAACCTTCTGAAAAAATCATTGCTGAAAACGCTGATTTCTTTGAGAGATTGGATTCTGTGGAGGAAGTGGTGGTACTGGGGCACGGCTTGTCGAAAGTCGATCAGATGTATTTCAAGGCCGTTGTGAAAGGACTGAGCAACCGTGACGTTGTTTGGACGGTAGCCGTTCGGTCTCCAAATTCCTTTGAAAAGAATCGACTCGCTTTGCTCGGTTTCGGCGTGCCCTCTGAGAAAGTTTTCTGGAAGCTATGGTCTGATATGTAATCGTATTCTTTGTTCAATAGGTAGGCTCATGCTGCACCTACCAATTGTGTAGCGCTGTGTACTCTCCTGGCTTCGCTATCACTAAGAGGCATGACATTCTCCGGGTAGCCAAATATCTCGTAATAGCCACACGCACGAAGCTTCTCTTCACGAGTCCTGGCGCGAGATTCATAAACCTTTGCGGGGGTTATGAACCTGAAGAGGTAAGGATTTCCAGAAGTCCACTCTGTAATCACGTTTGAGCAGTGCTGTGTGAACTCGCAAAGGTCTATGTCGTTAATCACTGTGTTGGAAATGATCTGGAGGGTCGTGGTGCAGCACATGAAAGGGTCAATGTCGTTCGCTATGACAGTGGCATTTTTCGCGTGATGGGGATTTCGCTTCATCATTTGCTGCAGTGGTGCCAACACTAATGCACCTGCCCCACAGCACATTTCCATAAGCTTGAATGGCTGGTCTGTCTGCATAGGCATGAGTTCGGAGCATCCGCTTGCGAGGCTTGGCGGTGTCAGACACTGCCCGAGTCCTTTCCCGCGCTTGCCCACGAGCAGTATGCTTTCTAGGAGAAGTGACAGAACGTCAGTGTATGCAGAAGCTATAGACACGATTTCAAAGTACTGTGCCACTGCGATACAGAGTGCTTCGGAGTCGCAATCATCGATCTGTTTTGAAGAGATTTCGTAGAGGGAAGGGTGGATCACTATGCATTGCATAGTTTCTGCGTCTGACAAACCCAATCGCTTATACCGTTCGATGAAGAGCTTTAGCTGAATATTCAGCGCGCCTTTCACGAACAGCTTGAATGAGTTTTCTTGGTTTGTTCTATCGTTTTCAGGATGATTTTCGTAAATCTTAAATATGGTTTTTCTAAGGGTTTCGATTTGGTTTTTTAATTCATTCATTTTTCACCTATTCAGTAATGACGGCGAAAATATAGATCGAATTAAATGTGGTTGTCAAGATTATTATTATAATATTGGATTGGTTCTTTGGATAAAGTGTATAATGGAGCTATAAACAAATATTTTAATAATGCGGAAATATAAGCTCGAAGCAAAAAACAAAGGCAGTTCATTTTCTGGAGTTAATGAGAGTCCGAAAAATTCAGGCCCTTTATCTAAATATCAAATCGATTACTATAAAAGATTTAAGGTTGGTAAAAGTGTCGAAGTAATTAATGATTATGTAATTATCTGAAAGCCATTTGTTTTTTTTTGGTTATGTACCGGCATTGCTCTTTTACCGAAAGCGAAGCTCGTCTGTCGGACGGATCTGTAGGTCGCTTGTCGGCTGCTGGCACGTCGCGCCATACTGTTCGTATGTACAGTACGAGCAAGCCCCCATGTTTTCCATCCTCGGTCCTATCAATCCACCTGTAGATCCTCTGCGAAAGCCCATAGTTGGTAGGGTTTCGTGTGGGTTTCCATCCCCTGCGCTTGAGTACTCTGAACCGCCTTTGAGCCTCGATGAGCTGGTGTGCCTGCGTGAGCCTTCGCGTTGGCTGCTCCGTGCTGACGGTGATTCCCTGCAAGGGATTGGCATCTACGATGGTGACGTGCTGGTCGTGGACAAAGCTATGGAACCCCTCACTGGTGACATCGTTGTCGTGGTCATTGGCTCAGATTTCTGCTGCAAGGAGTACAGAGAGCGCATGGGAAAATCGCCCGTTCTGCTGGCCCACAATCCCCTCAATGCAAGCATTGAGGTGGGAGAGTGGGAAGACATCGAGCTGTGGGGTATCGTCCTGCACAACCTACACCGTGTGTCTCGATAATTGAGTGCTTTATGACTAGCAGAAAAGAAGCTCTTTCCCGTTTGACTAAGCAGGTACTGGAAACGCGAAGTGAGGTACGAGCAGGTCTGGAATCTGTAGAGATAGAATTACGTGAGTCAGTTAATGGTCTGAGAATATACGCAACCGGTAAAAGAATAGATCTATATAGAATCGACGAATGGGACTGGGAATATGGAATGTTGCATTTCGACGGGGAAAATTTAAGGATTCTTACTTCCACAACTATGGAGGATGGTCAAAATTACGGAACCCCTTACGAGGGGCACATGACTTCGCGGCATATGAGTGAGATCAAAGACGACAATGCGATTATTAAACTAACTTCTTCTGACTCAATAAACTCTATTTGGAACGCATTGGAAGATCAGGCAAAGGAGATGCTTGGTGAGGCTAAAAGCTCCGCTAAACTCTTGTCCGAATTTTCGGATGTTCAAAGTGAGAGCATCCATAAAGAATTAGTAAACTTAATGGATGGCGACTATTTTGAAAGGCAATGGGTTCGCGCAAGACTTGCAATTGAGACAGATGCAAGTGACTCCTTAACGCGCACAACCCAATTCCTTGAATCGGTCTGCCGCCATTACCTGGAAAAACGTAAAATTCCTTTGGGTAACAAGAAAACCATTACAGATTTCATAAATGCTGTAGTAGCCGATTTTCCCCCGCTGAAATTTCCAAACGGCGAAGACCATACCGCAGATATTAAAGCTTTTTTTGGCGGCGTTAAGGGAATATCTCAAAGTGCCGGGGCTTTGAGAACACATTTGGGTACGGCCCATGGGGGGGATAAAACCGCCAATGCTGATGAGGCGCGCCTGTCAAATAATCTAGCGGGTGCAGTGGCGATCTACATTCTTGAAAAACTTAAAGAGCGGATGGTTGCAGAAAATGAGTGATGACGGATTTTCTGAGCTGGCTGCTCGATCAGCGAAGGTCAAAAATGAGAACCTGCAACTGCTGCTTGGTCTGAGAGCTTTCGAGCAAAAGCTTCTCGATTTGGTTGAAGGTCTTGGGTGTGGTGGCAACAGTGAAACCATAGTTTTTGATGAAATTCTTGACCAAGAAGATGAGCCCATTAGGCACACGCTGTGCTATCTCACTTTCACTGGTCGAGAGCTGAAAATCTGCTGGAAAGAGGCACCTCGGCCAAGTGAATTCGATTACTGGAATTACTGCAAGTTGGAGGAAGCGGGCACTGATATGCAGCGGCGCGTCAGTGACCACAAGGTTCTGAATTCACTGGTAGCTGATCTGCTGGTAAACCTGGATAGGGAGTACCTGAAAACGGCCTCTGTGGTTCAGTCGCTTTCTCAGTTTGTCACGGTCGAGAAGGCCGCGATGGATGCCGATCTCGATGGGCTCTTCCAGGGCAATAAAATGCTCTCGGATTCCTGGTTGAAAGCTCGGGGATGTGTGCTGACTGATCCAGAGCTTTCCATCACGTTGAGCTGCAGCCACATAGAGACAGTGCTGAAAGCATGCCTGAAATCATTAGGTGAAACGGGCTACCAGAAAGACGCGATTGAGAAGCTTGGTAGCAAGGTTTTGGACATCCTGAAAAAGTCCTCGGTTATCGACGAAGCTACCTCGCAAATGATGCGTGGAGTAGGCACCATCTTCCTCGGCGTAGGGACCATCCGTAACGCCCAAAGCGTCTCTCATGGCAAGGATGATGAATACACCCCACCTACGTCAGATCTAGCTCAGACAGTGAATCATCTTGCCGGTGTTGCCTCTGTCTTTGTGATGAAGCAGACCGACCTTGTGTTGAAGGGGCGGTGATTTATGGCGGTCTTCTGTCTGGTCGATTGTGATTGCTTCTACGTGAGCGCAGAGCGTCTTTTCGACCCTACGTTGATCGGTGTTCCCGTGGTCGCATTGTCGAACTCAGATGGCTGCGTCGTTTCCCGCTGTCCAATAGCCAAAAGCAAGGACACGGCCAACGGCGGGCTGGGGATCAAGATGGGCGCGCCGTTCTTCGAAATTAAGCACCTGATGAAGTCCCATGGGCTTCGTGTGGTGTCCTCCAATTACGCCTTGTACCAAGAAGTCAGTAACCGTGTGATGCGCGTTTTAGAGACGTTTGCGCCTCGGATCGAGGTGTACTCAATTGATGAGTCCTGGCTGGATTTCACCGGCGTCCAGGGCGACCTGGAGAAGATTGGGCGTGAGATTCAATTGGCGGTGAAGAAGCAAACCGGCATAGGTGTAGGGGTAGGGTTTGGGCCGACCAAGACTTTGGCAAAAGCAGCCAATTTCAGCGCGAAGAAATGGCGGAAGGAGACTGGCGGTGTCGTTGTTCTCATGGACGTAGAGCGCCGTGACAAGCTTCTTAAATGGATGCCAGTTGATGAGATTTGGGGCATAGGTCGGAAGCTATCTGCGAGCCTTCAAGGTATGGGAATCCATAAGGCTATTGACCTTGCACGTTATGACCGAAAGAGCCTGCGTAAGGTGTTCAACGTGAACGTGGAAAAGACTTCGATGGAGCTTGAAGGGGTGAGCTGCTACGCGCTTGAAGACTCCCCTGAAACCAAGCAAACCATTGCAAGCACTCGATCCTTTGGTGAGCGTGTTACTTCGCTCCAGGGGCTGCGTGAAGCTGTTGCCACATATGCGAGTAGGGCATGCGCAAAGCTCCGGTCGGAAGGGCAGCTTGCTTCCTGCCTTCAGGTCTTCATTCAAACCTCACGCTTCGATGACAAGTCCTACAGCCGTGCTGTGATCTGTGGCTTGCCGGTGCCCAGTAATGATACACGGGAATTCGTAGCACTGGCTTTGGAGGGATTACAGAAGATCTATGTACCTGGCTATAGGTACGCCAAGGCCGGGATCGTGTTGAGCCAATTCGTGAGTGGCGACGGCTATCAGCCGGATCTGTTTGCACCAGAGCCTAGGCGAAATTCAGAGACGTTGATGAAAGTGTTGGATGGGATCAATGCCAGGTATGGCCGGGGTAGTATCAGGCTCGCTGTGGAGCCACCCATTCCCCAGTGGGGAATGAAAAGGGATTACCTATCAGATAGTTTTGTCACTGATTGGAATCAGCTCAAAAGGGTTTTATGTTAGGTTGAGAAAATATGGCTTCGGGTCAAGGACGAAATGATGTACCACTACTATAAGCCACTTCGTAATTTCTCAAAAAAACTCGATCTGAACACTTCACTAGTCCAGGTTTGGGAGATATTCCAAAATATCGTTAACGATAAGCTTTTGCCCTATGAGTTTCACGTACTTGGTGAAGGCAACCCATCTGTGAAAGGTAAAGTTTTTCCGTGGGAACTAGATATTTTAGTAAAAGAAATAATTATGCACGCCGGTACAGCAGGCGATAAAAATCTCTTTGTGATTTCTGACTTCGTTTGTGCGTTCAGGTTGGTAAGATATATTCCCGATACCCTAATAGGTTTGAGGCCGCAAGAGCGCATCATGCGTGAGATGTCGCGCATTTACAGCCAGCAAAGTACATGGAAGCGTGGGAGAGATTTGCAGACTATCGCAAGATACTTAAGAATTTATTCCTTTCCCGCTCTGCATGACGTATTGCTGAAGGCTACGGGTATGTCAATAAAGCATAACATGCTAATGGGGGCGGCAATAACAGGGCACTTACTTGGAAGTTATTGGTATAGTCCACTGCAATCATTTGAGGCATTCGGTATTACTAACCAAATGCGTGATTCTTTTTGGGACCGGATTTCGAGCAACATCAGTGATCTGCGTGCTGCTGTCAGGACTGTACAAAGATATGATGACGACTGGGCATATACTTTTAATCCGCTAATGGATAAACCTATGATTAAAGGGTTGACAACAGATCCGCACATGGCTGTCTGTCCGATCCCGTCGTATTTGCTTCAGCGAATAACAGAAGGTTTATTTTTTGATATTAAAAATGTAAAAGGTTTCGGCAACTCATACGGAGCTGCATTTGAGAGTTATGTGAAAGGGATAACAGAACAGCTAAATGAGAGTGGTTTCTTCACCGTTATTGAGGGTAGTGAGTATAAAGTTGGGAAAGACAAAAAGCATGGTGTAGACCTTATTCTTGAGAGTTCTAATACAGCTATATTGATAGAATGTAAGACTAAAAAAATGGTTTGGGATGCCAGGTATGGCTATGGGGAGGAAAGTTTAATTTCCGAAATCGAGAAGTTAGCTGAGTTTGTGGTTCAAAACTATAAAAATTTGGTGGATGTTGTTAATGGGAATACGAGCTGGAAATACCTAGGTCGCCATTTGTATCCGATGGTCGTTACCCTAGGAGACTTTGTGATGATGGACCCAGTGATAATTGCAAGGTTCGAAACTGAAATTCTAGATAAACTTGCTATCGAAGGACTTCCCCCTGAAATTCAGTCCGAATACCCTTACCTAGTGGTTTCGATTGATGAGTATGAAAAGCTCATACAGGTCTTAGACATTGTTGGGTTTGATGAGTTTTTTGATAAATTTAAAGCAAGTGAAAATAGGGGCTGGGCAGTAACAAAATTTCTCCATGAGGTTTATTCTGCCGAAATCTTAAAGTGTTCAAATGATTATCTACGCCAAGATTTGCTCGATTTAAAGACGGATCAAATATTCTACGAAAAAGATATACCCATAAATTAAAGTCTGTGCAGATTTAAAATGGAGGCCTGCAAATGGTATAATTAAGGAAATGAATACTAAATAGATGAACTTCACAAGAAATATTTTTCTGCTGCTTTTGTTGTTTTCTTCCTCCTTCTCACAAGCGCAAGCAAACACATTAGAAGAAGCACAACAGGCAGATTGTTACTACGCAACGAGTGACATGGTAGGGAAATGCGCTGGGCATGCAGCTAAAAATGATTTTGCCTTTAGCGCAGCCGCTAAAATGCTAACCCCGCAATCGGTCATGATAGCTCGATTGATCTTGTCACCTTACTACGATGACCTATCAATCGTTGCTGATAAATCAAAAGAAGGTGAAGCAATACAGGCTATCGTGAAAGGTGCCGTGGACGTAATTGGTATATTTGCCTTTCTAATTGTTGGTCTTGCGGTTCTTTATAATATTTACAAGAATGCATCTGACGCTAGCGTTGTAGCAAATCAAAACAAAGCCCTTTTAATATTTTGCTGGATAGTCGCCATTATTCTTGTCGGTTATGGATGGATAATTCAAACAATTTTAGCGGCTGCGATAGTCTGTTTTGTACTGACAATACAGGCAGGGATATTCTTGTTTGGTATTTTATTTGACTCGTCGGTAAAGGATGAATCTGCATTTACAACAAGAGGAAAGATCGCTGCCGAGCTTTATTATAATAATGTCATATTGAATGCTATTCAAATGTCCGCCGAAGACATTTCGCTTCGTAGAAAGCTTCTAGTGAAGCACAACCTAATAAAAGATGTGAACACGGGTAGGTTCAAATTCGTCGAGACTGCTTTCTCCCGTTGCCTTGAACAGCCTGCACCACAAACCGTCTACGATGGTGAGGCTTTACTGGTTGGTGAGATAGTGAAGACCAAACAGTGTATGAAAGAGGGTCTACAGATAAACGTATATTCACCTGGGATCATCAAGTCTTCTCAGTCTGAAATCGTAAAGATGGCAAACATTAGGTTGTTTGATGGTGCTTATGAAGAGGCCAGGAAAAACCTAATCTACATGTGTAATACCGGCCTAGATAAGGGCGAGAATCGTCAAACCTACGCTGACAGTGAGCTATTACTAAACGACTGTCTAGACATAAAGGTGGACGGATCTGTTGCTGACAAGGATACGTTTGTTCATGAATATAGGGAAAGCGTGACTGCTGACCAGTTACGTGAAAACCGTGATCAACTGGTTGGCATTGTCAAAGACACTGTAGACACAGTGGTTAGAGAATTGTTGGATAAAACGGAAAAAGAGAAAATTCGTTCTGATTTGGTTTCAATGTTCATATCATTGATGCACGTTAACAGCTTCCAAAAGAAAATCCATGATGCGGTAGACGCAGAATATAAAGGCTTTGTGGTTACTGTGGATCAAAAGCTGAATGCGGCTGATTCATCTGCTGCATTGAATGAAAATGATGCTGGCAATAGTAGAAGTAATTTATTGAGTGATTCTGAAAATTTGAAGCTCTTCGACATTAAGAAATCAATTTATGACGTGTACCTGACTGGCGGAAATAACGATTTATCAGGTTTAACGTTAGGAACAATTCAAAAACTCTTAAACATGATGACAGCAAAGTATTATGAAAATATTGGTTTTCAGTTCAAGTCATGTTTTAAAACCGGTGCGAATTGCTATTCGCCAGTTTTGAACGCACCAGCAGCGCTTTTCAGTAACTCAGCTGAATACACACAAATGTCACTGTCGATTTACTACGGTGCAGAAGTGTTAAGAAACGGAATTTTGACATTTAATAAGAATGAAAGATATTTGACTAATACCCTTTCGGGTATCTCCAAGATCTCAATGTTTATGTATTTGTTCTTTATGGGTAGCCAGATCTTGTTCGGAATTCTTCCGATCATCTATCTTATGGGGGAATTAGGAACTCTTTTTGCTGGTATTGTGGGCATCACAATTATTCTTTGCGTAAGAATTCTCAAGGCAATAATGCCAGGGAAAAGTGAAGATCATGCTTTTGATGTGTTCAAAAATATTCTTCTGCAGCACGCTTGGATTTGTTTGCACGGTCCTATGACGATTGTCTTGTTTGTTGTGGGCATCGTTCTGATTTCAAATATACTCGTAATAGTCAATGAGGTGGTCTACCATTTATCGTCTATCTTTATGGCGGGCGGAACAGGGATTATCTTTGATTTTATAAGAATGCTCGTGATGTTGTTCTTGCATCACATAATAAGTATCGTGATGTTTATTGTATTCTTAAGGCAGGTGAAATCCATCAACGTTTCATTCAAGGAATTGCTAGTGGCAAAAGACATTGTTGAAGATAAGAGAATGGGTGAGAACGGCTTTGAAAAAGTTAAAGGCGCAAACGAGAAATTCACAGGCTCATTAAAATTGCAGAGTTTTAAATAAGGAATTTGTTATAAGGGTATAGGAATTTATTGCAAAGGGGTTGATGCGTTTGTCGCTTAATCATTTTCTTTTTATTTGCAAATGCTATAATTTGGATAACTAGAAGAAGGTGAGCAACATGAAGAAGGAAAAGATTAGGTTAAATTTCTTACAGAGATTTATAATTATGTACGCAGGCATCTCAACGTTGCCAATCGGGAACGTTCTCGTACAAGGTACTTCAAATGTTAATAGTGCGTATTATGATGCTCACCTGATTCTCTTTCATGTCGCGCCATTCATTTTTGGATTGATCACGTTGCCAGTTTTTTATTTAATCAATCAGATTGATTACAAGCCAAACTTTTTCAGTCCTGATATTTACGATAAGCGAATCAAAGCGTTCAAGTTGATAATGAATATCCTGGTATGGGTTTTCATCTACAGGGCATCCATGGTCATGTTGTTCGGGGTGCCATTTTGGAGCTTTGCGGGGGAAGCTACAGTAGTGAAGTTTTTCCTCCATGAATTGTATTACGTCGATCTTACACAGGTTCAAATGAGCTTTAAGAGAAGTGATCCTTCAGCAATGTTCGGGGCTATGTTTTCATTCACTATTATCTGGCCGGTAGCTCTGCTGTTTGGAATGTACACTTTGATGCAGATGAAAAAAAGAAGCTTGCGCAACGACAATAGAAGAACTGCATGAATACAACGGGATATGAAAAGGCCACTCTTCAGTGGCTTTTTTATTGGGTTTGATTTGGTGGTTGCATTCCGGCTACCGCCGTAGATTGGGATTTATCTGGTTTTGCAAGTGGGTAATTTATTGAGTGCGCTAAATGGCAGGGAAGTACAGTAAAAATCCAACAAAGCATTTATAGGCGGTTTAGGCAGAATCAAACCTTGTTCATTGGGGATAATCAAATTTTGGCTAGGTAATATTAATCCGATTTGGATGGGTAGAATCAGTTCGCATGAGTTGTTCATAATGGTAATTGTTTGTTTAGTCTAATTATACCATTCTGTTTTTGCCTCATTTGCCATTAGCGAAATTATTCATAATTACTTATGAAATGGTTATGAGGTGTTTATTAAGTAGTTCTTAAATTGTTGGAGGTTTACGGGTCGGATACGGCTTGGTGAGGCTTCCGCACACGCGCTGTGTTGAAATTGGCAGGGCAATGCCTCGCAAAAAATCCCAGAATTCAGCACGGAGCGCCTATGCTTGAGCGCTGAAAGGCTGTTTCCACGGTTGAAAAAGGACAGGGTGGGTGATGAAGGAGTCGTACAAGCTGTTGGTGTCGCTGAACAAAAACGTGCTACGCCCATTGCTGGATGAGAAGAAGGTCCTGCTATCGACCCTGTACAGTCAGGCGATAACCCATTGTGTTGACCATTCGATAACCCATAGGGAGTATTCACTACTGGGCGCATTAGTGAACGTCTTTGAAACCCGAGACTACAGATTGTTCGTGAATGGTTGGCTGTGTGAACGGCTTGGTTTGGTGAGCAAGATGGGTCCGAATGGGGCTGTATTTGCTCGTAGTGGTAATCCGGCTAACGAGCGCATGAGCTGGAAGGTGAGTCTTGAAGAATTCGCTGCAAGGAAATTTAAGATCGCCTTACCTGCGAAAAAACCAACCCCTGACAAGACAGCAGAGAAGGGCCGGAGAGGTCCAAAGAAAATTGACATGTTGGATTCGTGGGCGCGGCTACCTGGAAGCTATGGAAGCGGAAAGCGATAGGAGCCGAGTCTGACGGTACTAGGAATGCATTCGTGGTTTCTTCTGAATAGAATCGGAAAGGGTTAGGAGCTAGGTTGGGATGCGCTCCTACTGCGTTCCGAATTATCTAGGACTAAATTCCGATTTCACTCTGATAGTGGTCATATCCGATTCGTTGCCACCTGTTCATAGGTTCTTAGGGGATACCTAGGAATTGTTCCCGAGCGCGTTCCTAGCTTTTTCAGAGGATGTTCGGAATGTACTCGAAGTTTCCTCGGAGAAGATTCAGTACGCTACAGGCAAAAAAAGCCCTGATTAAAGGGCTTGGGGGTGAATCAGTCACATCAATCTGTGTTCAAGCCAATGATGCTCAAGACCTCATTTCGTGCGTCCGCTCCCATGGCTTTCAAAAGCTGGTTACGCTCTTTAGGTGCGAGTGATAAGACTGCGACCTTTGTGAGCAGATCCTGCAGTGCTGGATCTGTTTGGGCGTGTAACCGCAGAAGGTTGATTTGCAAAACGTCCTGAAGGTGCGATTGCAGGGTAGCGTTTTCTTCATAGTGGGCTGTCCCTGTTACCACTACGGTGCCGTTCAATAACGCATGGTAGTAGTCAGGTGTAGCCACTGAGACGTGCTTCTTACCCACGGTTGTAGTGCTAGGCGCATCCAGAAATGCTCTACCAACCGCCTGGATTTTTTCTTCAATCGTTTGCTCAACCAAAGGCGCTTGGATTCCTACTGAAATCTTTGAAAGGCTTTCTGACTGGTTTTTGTTGATACGTGCTTGCATTGCTTGAATGTCTATAGTTTTGCTCATGTTATTTCTCCTATTAATTATTGATGTTAAGTTCTGCGAAAATTTGATCAGCGATAGCTTTGAATTCTGCTTTCGCAATATCACTTTCTGCGCTATTGGAACTGAAAATTGATTTGGCCTGCGCAAGCATATTTGGATAAATAGCGCGATAAACCATTGGTGCTAAAAGAGGTGGATGAGTTTCCCCATACGCAAAATGGAAATCTGTCAGTGTCTCTTCGATACGGCTGATACCCTTTGCACCCTTGTATTTGGATGATTCGAAGCTGATCAAACTGCGAATGATGGTGTCCAGGCTCTTACCTTTCGAATCCATACCAGCTTTCAATTCTTTGACTACTCGACCTATGTAAGGTGCTGTTTTCAATTCTTGTACATCTGCTTTGAAGGGGAAAATTGCAAGGTCGGATTTTTTCAAAATCTCAAGGAACTCTGGCTTTATCTCATCTGTTGAAGTGTAAATATTTGCAGGAATGTCTACTAAGATGAAATCAAATTCTGTGTGAGTATTTTGTACGTTATCAATATTGAAGCTTGCGATAGCCGAACCGTAAACCTTCAATTTAGCACTCATGGTTAAATTTTTAATTTTCTGGTTTAAATGTGGTATGTTTTTAAAGTTTTCATTATCAGTGTTTATTGTGATCAAGTCTGTGAGGGTTTGAATTGCTTTGTCTTTCATTTCTTGACGTTGGACATAGAAGTCATCAGCGGCTCTAATGGGATCAAGATCCACATACAGAATTGAAAAGCCAAGTTGCAAAAGGTAGTCGGCGAGATTAAGTAGGAATGTAGTCTTCCCACTGCTTTTATGTGAGGCAGCAACGATGGTTTTAGTTTTTTTCTTTTCAATCTGGTCAAGCGTTATGGCTGTTTTCATTTGATTCTTCCTTTAGTTTTAGGTTGTTTTAAATATCGTAGCATTTAGATTTATAGAAATAGGGGGTTAGTAGGAATATTTTAGGAATATTTTCCTAGTCCTTTATTAATGATGTCGGAATTTCTTCTGAATTCTTTATGAATTTGTTCGGAGCGTATTCGGAATTGGCTCCGAATGAATTCATAGGGGGGATCATAAATATCACGATTACTTAGCTCCAGCTAAGATTTCCCTGGTGTTAGACTGAAGCGATATCAAAACCCTGTAATTTCTAATTTGTGGATATCAAAACGAAAAAAAACAGGATTTTCATCCTGTTTGGTTTCTAAGATCACATTTTGTTTTCTTAGTAAATCCTTTCTGGTGGAATTTCTTTGTACGGTTCATTTGTGGATTCCTCTACAAAGCATTCCTCTGTAAGCATTCCATGCTCGTAAAGTTCCGTTAGCTCTACGTCTCCATCAATGAGATCTTCAAAGGCTTGTTGTCTGGTTTTCTCGAAATTATTCATATTTTCAATGTCCTCTTTTTTTGTTGTTGTATGGGTGTGGCAGTCTCTACCTGGATGTCGTGGCCGCTGATGGTCGGCGGCTTCACCTGCGGCATGGAATCCGTATCAGCCCTAGATAGGCGCTGTTTGATGAAGTCAGAAACAGGCAGGGTAGGGTCCAGGTCAAACTTGGCTTTGAGGTCATTCTCAAGCTTGTAGATGATCTCGTTCGCTGTGCGGTCTGCGTCTGCTGCTGCTTTGAAAACCTGACTGGGTTTGTCCCTCAAGCCCTTGAGAGCCCAACCCACATCGTAGGTCTGGTGGTTCTTGAAAAAGGCATCGTCTAACTGTTCGCGCATGCCGTCCGTGAGGTTGAAGTTCAGGTGCTTAATCACGGCTTGCGCTGATAGGTTTGCTACTAGCTCTTCATAAGCCCTGTGTTCATCGCTCTGGGCATATTTTGCGAGGCTCTCACGATTCTTTCGGCTGGGTACTCCATAGGAGTGGCTGACTTCGTGGAGAAGCGTGGATAGCTCGTGGAGGTCGCTTTTGAAGTAGCTAGACGGTGCCATATAGATGGTGTCTTCACCGGGAGAGAAGTAATTACTGTGTTCCGCCCCTGCGTGCCTTTTGAGCGGTGTTGGCATCGTATCCATGACTGACTGAAGCACCGTCTGTACTTCGTCTGGGGTTGGGATCTTGGCGCGTTGCGCCATCTGCGCTTTTATCTTGTCTGGTAGCTCGCCTGTAAATTGCTGCAGGTTGAAGACAGGGGATAGCTTTGAAGCACGTCTATAGATGACTTTGCCTTCCGCATTGTCCTGATCATCGTTACCCCCAGTACCTGGCTTTTCGCCGTCTTTGATGAACCCTATCTGCATACCGAAGTGGTGAACAACGAAGTCTCCCTTCTCACCCTTGTTTGACAGGCCAGCGTCGTAGCCCTGTTTCGCGGTGAGGTAGTAAGGCAGTTCAAAGCCTTTCTCTTTGCCAAGCATCGAAAGCAGCATCGAGTTTTCGAGGTTGTAGACTGTTCCTGATATCGGGTTCAGGTATCGAATTTTGAAGCACGGCGAATTCCAAACCGGCACGTCTGGATTTTCCGCCTGGAGCATTGCGTGGATGCTATCGACCTTATCCGCAAGGAATCCCTCGAGCTTCTCTTTGCTGTTGTCGATGTACACCTTTTTTTCTTTGTATGATTTTCGTTTAGATACTGCCATTTAATTTCTGGTTGTTATATGACTGATTTTACCATTTGATTTTTAGAAGGCATTCGCTACGCGAAATAAAGCCAGGGACACTGTGTCTAGACGAACTGTTAGGCGTTGCAGGGAAAAGCAATTTTTAAGCTATATCTGCCGGGTTTTGCAGGCACTAAAATATTTCTAGGATCGATCTTGATTGATCCTCAAGACTGGAGCTATGGTTTTGCCTCTAACCAACATCGAGTGATTCAAATGAAAAGGATTTTGACTGCTGTAGCTCTTGCCATGTGCGTAGCTTCTGCAAGCCATGCAGATGATCGATTCAGCTTTGAGAAATACCCAGCCTCTACGGTTTCCAGCAAGGCTTTGGCAAAGGTCGATTGGTCGAGTAACAAAGCCCTGGCAGGGCAGTGGCGTATCAAAGAATCTATCGAAGGCACCGTTGGCAAGAAAGCCGATTTTGCTGGGCACTTTGTGGTTGCTACTTATGGTTGCGGCACGGGATGCCAAGCCACGATCTTCGTAGATGTGAACGATGGGAAGCTCTACAAAGCCCCAATGCAGTTCCCAAGCGAAGCTGACAGCCTTGCACCAGCAAACGGTGGTGTCGCACACAAAGCCAGTAGCGTTGCAATTTTCATGAGCGATTTGCGTTACTACAAAGCGGGTAGCCCGGACATGATGCAATCCGATGGTGTGGTGCTTTGGAATGAAAAGGCTAAGAAATTTGAACTTGTAGCTAAATCCAAACCATTCAAAATGAAAATGGACTGACCTATTTTCAAACTGAATTAATTTGTTGTAGTATCCAATCATCACTAATTAAAGGGTTACATCATGTCGAAGCTTGCAGAATTCCGTCAGCTTGAAAAACACCTTGCAGAACAAATGGCCCAACTGGAAGCCTTGAAAGGTGACGCTGGTTTGGCTGAAGAAATCAAATTTGAAGAGAAGCTGCGCAATCTGCTAGGCCAATATGGCAAAAGTCTGCGTGACGTGATCGCAATCCTCGATCCAGCTTCGCTTAACCGCAAAGGTGTTGCTGCTCCTGTAGCTGCCAAAGCAACCCGCCGCGAGCGCGTTGTTAAGGTCTACAAGAACCCGCACACTGGTGAAACCATCGAAACTAAAGGTGGCAACCACAAGCAGCTGAAAGAGTGGAAAAGCGAGTTTGGTGCTGACACCGTTGAATCCTGGTTGAGCAAGTAAGACCAGCTATCGTGCCGCCGCAATGGCGGCATGTGCTTCATTAGGCTTCTCCTTTCTCACTCTCCCTTGATCTCTGATGAAGTGATTAGGTGTACCATCGCCTTATCAGCGCGTTTTCAAAGGGATATAACAAGCATGAGTAAAGCTACAGCGGCTTTTCTAGGGATTTTCTTTTGCGCTGCCTCTCAAGCTCAAGAATTTGACTTCAATGGTGCTGTGTTAGGAATGAAGCTCACTGAGTTTCAGGCCCTTCCTGTTATCAATGGGAGACTGACTCCTGACGGCAAGGCCGGGTGGTGTGACCAGAGATCGGGGAAGCTGGTGTGTCACCGCGTTGGTGATGATCCATTTGGGCAAATCTACGGCCCTGCAATTGGTGACTATCATTTCGACAAAGACAAAAGCGGCGAGCTTCGTCTTTACATGATTATGCTCATGGCTGACCGTAGAAATTATCCGATTGCTGAGTCGGGTCTTACCCAAAAATGGGGAGCTGGCAAATCAGTCGTTTCAACAGCAACCAACGGTCTAGGGCAAGAAATCAAGGCTACCACTCTGAGCTGGAACAAGCCGGATTCCGCTATTACGCTTGAGGCCCCGTGTGGGAACGTCAAGTACCTTTGCCTGACATACACGCATAAATCGCTTTCTAAAGAAGTGGCTGGTTCAGCACCGCCTTCAGGTTCTGGCTTCTAAGACCGTGACGAAAATCATTCGGCGGGCTTTCTATATTTTTTTACCTCATCTAGAAAGCTTTTTACCGGTTTCATTGATGAGTATTTTGAATACAAGGCGTAAGAATCCATCATAGCCTTGTCTTTCTGATCTGCAGGCAAGAATCGAAAAGCATCGTATGTCTTTTGGCTTGTTTTAGTTAATTGAAATACCCCATCCCATACCGATGCTAGATATCTATTACTGATCGATCCGCTGCCATACGTTGTAGAAATCATCAGTGCGGCACTACCTTCCCCCAGTAAAAACGCTTTTTCGTAGAAGTGAATTGCTTTGAGCGCTTCAACAGAAGAATTACTGTCTCTGTAGGAATCTGCAAGCATATTCCCTAAGTCTCGAAAGGCTGCAATTGAGCCTGCTTCACTGGCTTTGATTAGATAGCTTTCACCCAGTGGCTTGTTTTGAGGCACGCCATTTCCATCTAGGTAAGCTCTTCCAAGGAAATACATTGCATCAACGTCGCCCTGGTCAGCAGCTAGCTTGAAGTAATGGGCCGATTTGGCATCATTCTTCAGGTCCTTTTGGAGGTAGGCCATGCCCAAGACGAGCTGTGCACGGTAGTCACCTTTATCGGCATAAGGCAGAAGAGCTGATACGGCGGGTCCGTGCTGGCCCTGTGTATAGAAATACATGCCTTGCTCTAGGGTAGGAGGCTTATCGCAGCCTACAAGTACCAGAGCTATCAAAATGGCAGAGAGCAGGCGCATCCATAACACCTCGGGCCGAAGGGATGAGTGCAGCATAGACGCTGATCCGTCTTCGGTTGGTAGGTAGAGCTGGTATTCATCAACCTCTGAAATTGGCGGCTTTGACCTCGTTCAATGTGAAGCTGATGTGATACTCAAAAAGTGAGACGTTTGGTACTGCCACAACGGCATGACGCAAATTCTGGCTTATGTCCTTCGCGACAATCACTCCCTTCACCTTCGTTCCCTCTTCCTTGTTCGTAATCAGCCAGCCCATGTACCGGCTTATCTGGCCTATGGCTTTGTCGGCTACGCGACCGCGTTTCAGCTCAAAGACGACATAGGCGCCATCGCTGTCTATTGCCAGAATGTCTATAGGGCCAACACCAGTGGGGTATTCAACGCCGTCTCGTCCTTGGTCATCGACGTATAGGCGCAAGCTTTTGCCATCAACAGACAGTGATTCGATGTTATGAGCAATGAAGTCACGCAGCTGCCATTCCAGCTCAAAGACGCTGCCCCGAGCATCGTCAGGCGTTTCACCACCTTCCTGCTCTAGCTCTTCGTTTTCCAGGTCTTTAAGTGCTGTTTGCGGCGTTCCTGGGTGAAGGATCAAAACCTGTGTCTCGGTTTCTTCTATGACCCAACCCATGCGGGCAAACCCTTTGCGAAGCTGCTGTGAGTTAGCTTCGTTGGGATTCATTGGAGGGGCTTCAGTCGGGTTCTGCCTGCACCACTCTTTCATTGGGAGGAGGTCGTTGGCTCCATCCTGGCCTGCCTTCACTATCAGGTATTTTTTAGGTGGCTGCATGAGCTGACTCAAATCCTTTCGTAGCGTAGGAGCGTAGATTAACCATTTTTGCGACCAGAAAGGTCAATTGTATTGGCTATTTCCAATCTGATAACTGGCATGTGTGGGGCAGATTTTTAGCGTCGATAGTCAGATCAAGCTGTGGTAGATTTCAGAGAAGGAAGTGATTTTAAGGAAAATAAAATGATGTATGAAACCGGGCTAGGAAACAGAAATTCATGTGCAGTGATTCTTGATCCATTTTATTTATCTAAACTCATGGATGAGGAGTTTAAAAAGGCGGGGGAAATACAGCTTCATCCTTTAAAAGGAATTTGTAGCTATCTAAATTCTGTCCGTGATTCATTAGACATTCAAATTAAAGAGCTTCGTGATTCGGATATTTATCATGAGCAAGCTCACTACCAAAAAATAGCAGATGATCTTAAGCATGAAATCGACCTTATCACCGAAGAGGGTAGGTCTGATGACGGTAATCTTAATAATAAGTGGTGGTCTGCGCATTTAGTTGCTGAGAACGCAAAAGATCGGAATGTAGGCGAACCACTTAATCAGGAACGATATCAGGATTTAGCATCGGTCGAAATCCACGGGTTTTTAAAATTCGTTGAGAATGGACCTGGTTTGCGACTCATCCAGCCGAATGCGCTGGAGCTTTTTGCTGAAATCGCAAATGGACTTCGATTTAGTGGTGGCTTAGAAGCAGTCAATGAATTTATATCTAGACTCACCACTTTAAGTCTTGAGGTCAGTAGGTTTGAGTCCGCTTTTGTAAAAATATACAATCAAATTGACTTGATAAGGAACGCTTTTTCTTCACAGAAAATAACGTACATCAATGGCGAGATTGATTACGCGAAAATATATAGAATTCTAAAAAAGAATTTTGGTTATGACTATCCGCATAGCTTGATATGGTGGGGGGCAGTTGTTTATACCGCAATGAATTCGACGGAAACACTGGAAACCTATCAACCATCCACGCTTCAAGTTGGCTTGGGTTTTGAAAATCACGTAGAGAAACTTTATAGAGGTTTCGGATACTCCGTTACCACCACGCCTGCTACTGGTGATTTTGGAGTCGATTTAATAGCTATTTCAAATACAGAAAAGATTGCAATTCAGTGTAAGAAATACGCTACTCCCGTTGGACCTGATGCGGTCATGCAGGTGTATTCTGGTGGTGCTTATTATGAATGCACTCGCTTTGCGGTTTTTTCAATTAACGGCTTTACTAATGCTGCTACCGAAATGGCAAAGAAATTGAGAGTTGAATTGTTCAATATCGATGCGTCCGAAATCAGTTAATAGAGGCACTCGGCATGTCGAAAATTGAAGTGGACGAACCAGATTTGTTAGGAAGCTGTTCCTGCAACTGCGAGCATCAGCTTCCTTATGTGCTTTATAGCTCTGGATTTAACGCTTCATTGAGAGCTGCAGCAATCGCGGCTGACCGTTTATCAATAAACTTTAAGTAATCATCATCAAGGATTCCGTAAGTTTTAGGTGCGCCAATAAGGTGTGATCTGAGAGTTGATGCGAGCTTTGAGTTGGTTCCTTCAAACTCTTTTACATAAAGGCTAGGTGCTTTGGCGCGAATCTTGTTATTTGAAGCGGCATCAATTAGCGTAATATTTGCAACTAAATTGGGCTGGATACCTTCAAAGTGCTTATTAATAAAAGCTTTGGGGAAGAAATGATGGTAGTTTCTGCTAGACGCGATTTTCAAGTTTGAGTTGTCTAACATTACGTCACTGTTGTCATCCAGGTTTCTTGGCTTTTTCGAGGCAAATAGGCAAAGGATAGTTTTGATACGAGAGTTGCCAGCCGAAAACCAAGTTCCAGCTATGTCTTCTGCAGATATTGAAAGCTCATCCGCTGGATATTTTGGTTTGTGTTCTCTAAGGATCTGAGCCATTCGTTTTAAGTCTTCTGCTATCTTTGTTTCTGTCGACCCGCTATATCGGGAATTTAAACCAACCCAATAGAAAAATTGCTTTAAAAGCTTTGATTGAGATTCGGTTGGTCGCTTATTATCATTTCTGTAAAAGAAATATGTCAGTGGAACCAACAAAGAGGAATAGGGTAGAAGCTGAGATACAGGCACGCGCAGGTTAGATCTTACGAAATCAACTGCTGTGAACATCGACGAAACCATTGGGTTCCAATTCGTAATGAACTTTTCTCGACCAATCTTTAAAATATCTTTAGCTCTAATACTTCTAACGGAGATTGCTGCTACGGACTGAAGTACTGCTGCAGCCGGAATCGTATCAAATTTAGCCTTGGCTAAGCTTTTATCTACTTCGTCGCTACCATTGATCAGTTCTTCATACTTTAACGCAAGGTCAAACCCCCTAGCTTCATCGTAAGTCATAGCTACCATGATTTCAAAAAGCGTAAGCGGCTTTCCGCCTGTATTTATCCGGGCGAACACGTCGCAAGCAATTTCTATTGGGTAGTCCTTGATTGTAATAGTCGCAAAGTCATACGTTGTTAAATTTGTTTTGAATTCTTGGAATATTTTAGCCCTCTCTTTTCCAATTTCATCGAGAAAGTCTAAGGCGTCTAAAGTGAGTAGGTCATGTACAGATACATATGTTTTTTCATCTTCCTGATCGCTGGTGACAATTTGCTCATCAGTTAAAGAGTCGTAGTCGAGATTTACATAAATATCTTTGTAATCAATTTCTTTTTTGTCTTTGGTAATGCGAATGCCCTTGCGAATAGCATATAGGGAGGTGATGCGTTGCTGACCGTCCAGTATGTACTGCGCATAGTCCCCTTTGGGCGTATCTGGTAGCTTATGATTTCCAATATCTTTTACGGATCGCAAGGTATCCTTGGTCTTCCATAAAATGAACGTACCGATGGGGTATCCTTTGAGAATGCTGTCGATTAATTTGGAACTTTGTTCTTTATCCCAAACAAATTCACGTTGAAACATCGGCAGTTTAATTTGGCCAGAATCAATTTCAAGGAAAAGCGCTTCATATTTTTTGACGGCGTTTTCCGGACGTAGAAGAAATTGAGGTTCTGCCTGGATTACCTTGCTTTTAACTGCCATGTATATTTCCTTATAAGTATTGCTTTCACAATAATAATGAATGATTTTTAAGTTTTCGTATTTTAGTTAGTTGCCATTCAATCCACTGTCACGAGTCAATAGTCTCTTTTTCCAGTGAATTTCCTTATCCTTCATCTCGTCAGCGCCAGTGTGCTTATCGGCAATTTCTAAGATGCTGAACCTGAAATGTTCAGAAAACGACTCACCACGTTTCAGGTGAAGGTCACGTATTCGGGTGTTACCGCCATGCCCATTCTTTGAGTAAGTCACCCAACGATCCCACAAGCCACCTGTGCCCGTGGCAGAGCCTACATATAGTTGGTGTTCACCCTCGGTGCGGTCGGATATCAGGTATACGCCTGCAACGCTGCTCAAAGCAGTCTGCCACGACACGATCCCTTCCCTGGCGATGATTTTCAATTCTTGGAAGCTAATGTCTACATCCTTAAAGCCGGGGAATCCCCCCACGGTCATTTTCCTTTCTAGGATTTCGGACAGTTTCATCGTGGGCATGCATGTCTTGAGGTAGAGGTAGTTGGCCCTTGGTTTTTTGTACTCCAAGACCAAACGTCCCGCCAGCTCTTCGAACTCTGGCACACGGCGGTATTCGTAAACGTAGTCACGATTGACCTTGCCTTGGCGTACCTCCTTCACCTTCAACGAATCGTAGATCCCAGCTAGGAGCCATTTCTTGGACTCTGGAATCTCAACAAGGCCGATGACGTATTGGCACTCGAAATTCTTCCTCGACTGCCACGACTGCCACTCATCAAAGTCCCCAGCCAGGTACACGTCCATTGGGTGTTCGATCCCGTTGTGCTGTGCCAAATGGATCTTGGTGTTATCGGGTGTCAGGGTAGGCAAGAGGCTGGTCAAGAACTGCATGAGCATGATGGTAAAAATCCTCGGGCGATTCGAGAATCTAGCATTTGACGCATTCCGCTGCGCGGGGATATTTGCCTTCAGGGCTTGATGGGTAGATGCACGGTTTCGAAAAACAAAAACAGGCACTTCAGCCCGGTCATTCTGGATACTGAGACGCGGGCTGAAAGGAGCCAGTAGAAGCCGGGTTTTGGGTAGATATTGAAAAGTAGATCCTCTACCTAGTCAGCGAAGTCATATTTCAACTTTTTTATAGCTTCAAATTTCTGTTCTGGAGACGCACCATCGCTGTAGATGTCCCAGGTCACTTCACCGGTTTCATGCCCAACAATACATTTGACGGTCAATTCCGCAACGCCAGCCCGTTGAAGCTGTGTAATTACTGTGCCTCGAAAGCTGTGAAAAACGTACTGTTCGTTGAAACCCATCGAGGTTTTCAACCGCCCAAACGCCTTGCTTAGAAAATCCGACCTTATGCCGTACTTATTTCCAGCCGGGGAGGGGACGAGGAAACCATCCTTGGAGTTTTCTTTCATGCGTTTAATAATTGGGAGTAAATTAGGATGGATCGGCACCTTACGAATTGACGAGCGGTTTTTGCCCTCATCCAAGGAAATACAGTAAACACCTTCGTCATCCACCAAATCTCGTTGAATTTCTAGCTGGCATATTTCTTCAATTCTCATGCCTGTGAAAGCACCAATGCGTATCGCATCCATCAAGTGTTGCCGGTTTTTACCTTTAACTTCTTTTGCGTTGGCATAAATTTCTTCGGCTTGTTTGACCGTGTAATTTTTACGCTCTGCTTCTACTTGAGCTTTACCTTTACGCGATGTAGGGAATTCGTGGTTTTGAAATGGGGGTTTCATATTCTGGTATTTAGCTTCGAAGCGTGTAAGGTTATTCATTCCCCATTTATAAAATGTATTGCCTGCCAAAACATATTGTTTCTTTGTTTTAGGTGAAAGAGATGTTTGCGATTCAAGAAAGAGACGCACGCTTTTATGTTCCAACGGCAATTTTTCTTTTTTTAGCCAATCGTTAATCTTATCTAAGCGGCTAACTTGCATGTCTACTGTCTTATCAATGACTTTCCGAATCTTCTTTTGATATTCTGAAAACTTTTCTAGGTTTGCTTTGGTGAAGGGCGTTTCTGGTGCGTGAGCTTCATAATGTTTAGCGGATTCCACCACATCCTTTCGCTCTGTAATGGTGAACTCATCTGTTTCGGAAAGTTCTCCCATAAGCATTTTTAAATCAAGCTGAGTGGTTAATCTGTTTAAGTACTTTACTGCGGCGACGATGGTTTCAAATCCTAACTTACCTTCCTTTTCAATGATCATGCTGTGTTTGACGTACCAGACATCAAACTCTTCTATAAGGTCTTCATATTCCTGATCAGAAATATAGCCTTGAACATGAAGGTGCATAACCCTTTCTTTTTGTTCATCCCTTTTCATTACTAATTCAGTTTCGCCAAATTCTGCGCCATTGCCGATCAGGTCATTTACCAGTTTGGCTAGATAATCCTTTTCTTTTTCCGCCTTTGTAGCCATGTACGACACGGCTACTTCTTTAACCTCTTCAAAATCCATATTCAGCTTTAAATCACCGCTTTCGTCACGCAGCATTTTTCGCTTCGTTTCTATCTCAGCTTTCCACCGCTTGATGTGAGGGATTTTGAGATTTTGAGCATCGGCTTTGGAGCCAGTCTTCAAGGATTGGGAAAACTGACTCTTCCCGAAATATTCTCGTAGGTCCTCTGGGATCACGAATCTGGCGTGCCATGTGCCCGCTTTGAGGATAAGATTGTCCGCTGCCATGCTAGGGCACGCCTTTTTCGGTGGAGATACTGTTTTGTACCAGTATTTTGTACCAAAATGAAGCGGAGTCTTCGGAGGGCTGGGGGTGTAAGGGCTGTAGAGAAGGTGGCGTATTTTCCCTATCTCTCCGCCATTACATAGAGAAAGCCCCGTAGATGAAAATCTGCGGGGCTTTTTCGTTTCTGGGTGGATAGTAAGATCGGCCAACCGCTATTTTCCGGCTTTGAGTGCCGACTTCTTGGGTTTTCACATCGTTAATCACCGCTTTACCCATCGCAGTCAGGTAATACGCAACCCAGGCGTAACGGTCGGTGTGTCTCATGAACGCTGCGTCTTCTGCGAAGGATTTGGCGAGGCCTGGCAGATCGGAAGCTTGCGACAGCGCTTCGCTGACGCGGACGCCGGCGCTGACATGGAACAGTGCGTTGTCTGAGTCGTAGATGAACGGGGTGAATCCGATGGTTTTTTCTTCTGGGTTTCGGTCATTTTGCGCCTCCGTACATAGAGACGTGTGATCAGAGAAGGCTTGTATCGCGGTGCAGGCGAAGCGGGTTTAACCGGTTGCTTGTTTGTCAGCTCCCTCGATTCCGGAGCTGCCGCATTCTGCCGACGAGTTACTTCACCGAACATGGAAGGGCCCCGCAGGATCAAACCTGCGGGGCCTTTTTATTTTTGCAGGAGCTACCGCTCCCCGCACTCAGCCACTCACGACAGCGAGTGCCCTAGCTCCTGTTTGATCAGCTCATAAACTTCCTTGTGCGTCGAGTTATGCAGCGTGTTGTCCTGGCATGCCGAAGCCAGGAAGGTTTTGACTTCTTCTTTGGCATCCGGGTAGAGGCTGGCGACGTAGTCGGCCTCATGTTCTTGGGTGCAGTTGAAGTACTTGTCGTCTTTCGCTTTGTCTCTAGCCATTGTGCGGCTCCTTTTGGGTTCAAATGATGTGGAGAAACAGGGCCGGATTGCCCCATACGTCACTGAGCGTAGGGACGTAAAGACGGCCCGCCAGTCGTTCGAACAAAAAAGGAAAAGGTTGTAGGACGCAGTCGCTCATTCACTCTCGCGGTTAAATCTCCTTCACCGGCGTCTCCCCTGTTGCTCCTTTGATCAACTCGATCACATGTAAACAATCCGCTTTGTTCACATAAGACTCACCACTGGCGATGGTCTCGTGATTGCCTGCGCGCAGCCTCCAGCGCCATTGCCCTTTGCCGGTGCTCGGGGTGCCTTTGGATTGTCTGTAAATCTCGAAATACATTCAGTTCGCTCCATGCGATTTATTTGTGCGACAGCCTTTTTGACGCATGGTCGCAAGCCTAGCGCAGACGGTTTTTTTGGCTATCGGACATTTGTTTCCAATCGTTCGCGGATGTTTCTGAAGGGGGCGGGCTAGAGCGCAGTAATCGACCTCTGGTTTGGCTGGAATGTCGCCGTTTCGTCCTTGCATCGATTTCGGCGCTACTGCTTAATACGTGACGGCTCATGGCGTCGAAAATCGTTCGGCGACCGACAATCACTATAAAAAGAGCACTCCTTTGACTGAGCATGGAACGCAACAGGCCGCTCGGGTGACATTGTCGTTGGTTGTCCCCGTTTTTAACGAGGAGGACAGTCTCGGCACGTTTCTCCTGCGTATAAATGAGGTCTTCCAGGCGCAAGCGTTGATTGACCTTGAGCTGGTGTTCGTCAATGACGGCAGCACTGACACCACGCTTGAGCGCTTGCTTGAACGCCTGCAGAGCGATTCGCGTCTGCGCATCGTCGATCTGAGCCGTAACTTCGGCAAAGAGGCGGCGTTGTCCGCCGGTTTACAGATGGCTACCGGGCAGATCGTGGTGCCGATCGATGCCGATCTGCAGGATCCGCCTGAAGTCATTTTGCGCATGATTGAGCGTTGGCGAGAGGGCTTCGAAGTGGTGCTCGGTCACCGCATCAGTCGCAACAGTGACACCTGGGCCAAGCAGACGTCGGCCCACTGGTTCTATCGCCTGCACAATAAAATCGCCGAACAGCCATTGCCCGAGAACGTTGGCGATTTCCGCCTGATGGATCGTTGCGTGGTGGATGCCCTGCTGACTTTGCCCGAATCCCGACGTTTCATGAAAGGCCTGTTCGCCTGGGTCGGATTCCGCACCACTCACGTCGATTACGAGCGTCCCGAACGCGTGGCCGGGCATAGCAAGTTCAACGGCTGGCGGTTGTGGAACTTTGCTTTGGAGGGCATCACCAGTTTCAGTACCGAACCGCTGCGGATCTGGACGTATCTGGGGGCTTTCGTGTCTCTCGTATCCTTCGCCTTCGCAATTTTCATTGTCTTGCGCACGCTGATACATGGCGTCGACATGCCCGGTTATGCCTCGCTGATGGTCGCTGTAACGTTCCTCGGCGGCCTGCAATTGATTGGCATCGGCGTTCTCGGTGAGTACCTGGGCCGCACTTATATCGAATCCAAACGCCGGCCGGTTTTTCTGGTGCGTCGCGTCTACGACCCGAAGGACTGAAACATGGATCTCAAGGAAACCGACATCCTCGGTGACAGTATCGGCGAGCACTGGTATTACTGCTCCAAAGCGGCCGCCACCCGGCGGTTGCTCGGTGACGCGCCGATCAGACGGATTCTCGATGTGGGCGCCGGTTCCGGGTTTTTCTCCCACCACCTGCTGATCCGCACCGATGCGCGCGAAGCATGGTGCGTGGACATCAGCTACCCCGCCGATTCCGACGCGAGCACCGCCGGTAAGCCCGTGCATTACCGGCGCGGCATTGAAACCATCGACGCCGACCTGGTGCTGCTGATGGACGTCCTCGAACATGTCGATGACGACCTCGGTCTGCTCAAGGCGTATGTCGAAAAAGTGCCGTCCGGCAGCCGTTTCCTGATGACTGTACCGGCGTTCCAGTTTCTCTGGAGCGGTCACGATGATTTTCTTGAACACAAGCGCCGCTACACCTTGGCGCAGTTCGAAACACTGGCTCGCGATGCTGGTTTGACGGTGCAGCGCGGCGCTTACTATTTCGGCGCGGTGTTCCCGATTGCGGCAGCCTTGCGTTTGTTACCGCAAGGCGCGCAGGCGTCGACACCACACTCACAACTCAAACGTCATCACCCGCTGGTGAACTCAGTGCTCAAGACCCTGTGCCGCCTTGAACTGCCGTTGATGGGCCTGAACCGTCTGGCCGGGTTGAGCGTTTTTGTGTTGGCGCAAAAACCGTGACGTCAGCCGAAAAGTCCGCGTTAATCCAGCGCGGTATACGCTTTGCCGTGACCGGTGTGTTTGTCACCGCGCTGCATGCGCTGGTCGCGGTGATGTTCATTAATTTCGTCACCCCTCAGCCACCCCTTGCCAATGGCGTGGCGTTTGCCGTTGCGACGGTCGTTTCCTATCTGATCAATACCACCTGGAGTTTCTCGGCCCGATTGCATGGCAGAACGTTGCTGCGTTTCCTGCTGGTTTCGTTGGGTGGATTTGTGCTGGCGATGTTTGTTGCCTGGGCGGCGCAAATGGCCGGAATGCACTATTTGCTGGGCATCGGGGCGGTAGCGTTGACGGTTCCTGCTTTCACGTTTGTATTGCACAATTTCTGGACGTATCGATGAAGGATTCGGCAAAACGCTTGGCGGTCATATTGCTGCCGGTACTGATCGGGTTATTGGCCTTTTTCATTGTGGTCGGCCCTCGCGCACTCAACCCACAAAACATTGCATGGCTGGGGCAGGGCGATCCAGCTACCCACTACCTGGGATGGGTGTTTTTTCGGCATGCGCCGTGGACCTTTCCACTGGGCCTGAACCCGACTTATGGGCTGGAGTTGGGCAACGGTTTGATCTTCTCTGACTCTAACCCGTTGCTGGCGTTTTTTTTCAAGCCGTTTGACGGCGTGTTGCCAGACACCTTTCAGTATTTCGGTTTCTGGTTTCTGGCGTGTTTCGTCTTGCAGGCCTGGTTCGCGTGGAAGTTGCTGGGCCTGATCACGGCGAATATCCCCCTGCGAGCGTTGGGCGCAGCGCTGTTTCTGTTTGCTCCGCCGATGATTGTGCGCATGCCGGTGCATCTGTCGCTAGCCGGGCATTTCGTGATTCTCGCTGCCTTGTACCTGGCGCTGCGTCCCTACGATGAGCGCCGACGTTTGGCTTGGGGCGTTCTGTTGGGTTGTACGGCGTTGATACATGCGTATCTACTGGCGATGGTGGCGTTGATCTGGCTGGCCGATCTGGCCGCGCGCTGCTTCAAGTCGAGGCTGACGCTGCGTAACGCGGCGGCCGAATTGGTATTGCTGTTCACGCTGGTCAGTTTCTGTTGCTGGCAGGCCGGTTACTTCTCGGTCAATGGCGCCGATGCTGTTTCTGACGGTTTTGGCCTGTACCGTGCCAACGTGCTGACGTTGTTCAATGCCAATAACTGGTCTTATGTCCTAAAGGATCTACCCAATGGTCTGGGGGATTCGGAGGGGTTCGGTTTCCTCGGTCTGGGATTGTTGTTGCTGGCTGTTTGTGGGCTGGTGGGTGTTTTGCGAGGCCAAACCGGACTGGGTGTGGCATTGCGCCGGTATGTCTTTCTGCTGCTCGCTCTGGTGGGGCTGACGGTGTTTGCACTGTCCAACAACATCGCGGTGGGTGGGCTGAATTTTGTTTATCCACTGCCGGACAATATCATCGCGATTGCTAACATTTTTCGGGCTTCGGGGCGTATGTTCTGGCCGGTTTACTACGCCATTATCCTGGTCATCGTGTTTCTGGTGATTCGCGCTAACCCTCCGCGAACGGCCATCTGCCTGCTGTCATTGGCACTTGTGGTTCAGGTTGCAGATACGCGCAGTGGATGGTCTCTGGTGCGCAAGATGTTGATGGTGGAGCCGTCCGCGCATTGGGCTACACCTTTTAAGGATCCCTTTTGGCAGAGCGCCGCAGCGCACTACAAAAAAATTCGCTGGATCCTGCCGCAAAACCTCTCAGCGCAATGGCTCAAGGTCGCCTCATTCGCAGCCAGTCATGGGTTGCCAACCGACGCCGTGTATCTTGGGCGCATGGGTAAGGATCAATGGCAGCGCGCTGATCGACACACCTCTGAAATGCTTGACTCCGGGCAATACGAAGCCGACTCGCTATATCTGCTCAGCGATCGGGCATTGCTGCAGGCGGTGTCGACCGTCAATACGCGTAACGATTTGTTCGCGCGCATCGACGGGTTCTACGTGCTGGCGCCTGGTTGGAAGCAGTGTGGTAGCTGCCTGCAGGTGTCCGTTGAACAGACGCCTGCGCAACTGGTTCCCGAGTTCTCGCCTGGGCAAACTCTTCAGTTCAGTTATGGTGCGGCGGGCAGTGTGTTTCTCGCCCGAGGCTGGGCGGATGCTGAATCGTGGGGGGTGTGGTCCAGCGGGGTCGACGCCGAAATCGTCATGCGTGTCCCTGATACCGCGCGAACTCTGCGCCTGGACGCTACCGCGCTGGTGTCTGCGACCCATACCAGACAGGGTGTCCTGGCCACAATCAATGGTCTTCAGGCATTGACTACAACGTTGGAGAAAAACGACGGCAACACTTTGGAGTTGAAGCTGACGCCGGCCATGCATCAACGTATCAGGGAAGACGGTTTACTGCGGTTACGATTGCAGTTTGCCGACGCGATCAGTCCTCAGGCGTTAGGTATGGGCAATGACCAACGACTGCTGGCCTTGGGATTGAAGGCGATGACTCTCAACTGATTCAGACATTCGTAGACGGCATACCCCAGGCCTTTCTACACTGCCCGTATTCCGGGGAGCGGGGGCAGTGAATGAATCGCAATGAACTACGCAAGGCCGACATCAACCTGATGGTGGTCTTCGAAACCTTGATGCTCGAGCGCAACGTGACCCGGGCGGCGGAGAAGCTGTTTCTCGGTCAGCCGACCATCAGTTCGGCGCTCAACCGTTTGCGCACGATGCTCAACGATCCGTTGTTCATTCGTGTCGGGCACCGCATGGAGCCGACGGCCCGCGCTGAAGATATCTTCCGTCACCTCAAACCGGCGCTGGATTCGTTGTCAGTGGCATTGAGCCTGACCCGTGATTTCGATCCTGCGGTCAGTACCATGACGTTCCGCATCGGTCTGTCCGATGACGTCGAATTCGGCCTGTTGCCGCCGGCGTTGCGCGCTTTGCGTCAGGAAGCACCGAACGTGGTGTTTGTGGTGCAACACGTCGACTACTGGCGAATTCCCGATCTGCTGGCCGCCGGCGACATCACGGTCGGTATCAGTCAGACCCGTGGCCTGCCGGCCAACGCCAAACGCAAACTGTTGCGGCACATTCAGCCGAGCATCTTGCGTGCCGACGCCTGCGATACACCGCTGACCCTCGATGAATATTGCGCACGTCCCCACGTCCTGGTGTCCCACACCGCCAACGTCAGTGGTTTCGCCGACGAGTGGCTGGCAGAGCTTGGCCGTACCCGTCAGGTGGTGCTGTCGGTGCCGCAATACAGCGCGCTGCCGGCGTTGTTGGCCGGCACGGACCTCATTGCCAGCCTGCCGGATTACGCCGCCGCCGCCATGGCCACCTCCGGGTTGCTGTTCAAGGAACCGTTCCCGTTCAAGACGCCGACACTCGACCTGTCGATGGTCTGGCTCAGCCACGTCGACAGCGACCCGGCGGAGCGCTGGTTGCGTTCGCGGCTTGAAGCCTTGATGAGCGAGCGGCCCCCGACACCGCTGTAAAACACACGGCATAGCCCTGTGGGACGGTGTTCAACTTGCCGGGAGGGTGTCTGCCTGCTTTGCTGTGAAATATGAATCTGGCGGAGACCTGTGCCATGAGCATCACCCGTTCGTTGTTGCGTGGGCGCGGCAGTCTCGACAGTGGCAAGGTTGGCATGGTCGAGCTGTTTTTCGATCTGGTGTTCGTGTTCGCCGTCACTCAGTTGTCGCATTCCTTGCTCGCCCATTTATCGATTCTCGGCGCGGTGCAGGTAGCGTTGCTGATGGTCGCAGTGTGGTGGGTGTGGATCTTCACGTCCTGGATCACCAATTGGCTCGACCCGGAAAAACTACCGATCCGTATCGGGTTGTTTGGCTTGATGATTGCCGGTTTGTTGCTCTCATCGGCCATTCCCAAGGCATTCACCGAACGCGGCTTGATGTTCGCTGCAGCGTTTGTGTTCATGCAGGTCGGGCGCACGTTGTTTGCCATTTGGGCGGTGCGCGGCGAATCGCTGAGCATGACCCGCAACTTTCAGCGCATCCTCGTCTGGCTGATGCTGTCCGGGGTTTTCTGGATGGCCGGGGCGTTTGTCGAGGCAGAGCAACGCCTGTGGTGCTGGTCGGCGGCTTTGTTGATCGAGCTGATTTCGCCGTCGCTGTATTTCTGGGTACCGGGCCTTGGGCGTTCGTCGCTGAGCGACTGGAACGTCGAAGGCAATCACATGGCCGAGCGCTGTGGCTTGTTTGTGATCATTGCCCTGGGTGAGTCGTTGCTGGTGACCGGCGCGACGTTTGCCGATTTACCGCTGAGTGCTGGCGGATTGCTCGCCTTTCTCGTCTCGGTGCTGGGCAGCATCGCCATGTGGTGGGTGTATTTCGACAGCGGCGCCGAACGCGCGCACCATCGCATCGCTCATTCCACTGATCCTGGGCGCCAGGCGCGGATCGCTTACACCTATCTGCATGTGCTGATCGTTGCCGGGGTGATCGTCAGTGCCGTGGCCGATGAGCTGGTGCTGGTGCACCCGGATCACGCCAGTGACGCTGGCATCCTCGCCATCATTGCCGGACCGTGGTTGTTTTTGCTCGGCAATGCGCTGTTCAAATGGGTCATGGCCGACCGGCTGCTGCCACCCTTATCGCATCTGGCCGGGCTGGTTCTGCTGATGCTGTCCTTCCCATTGGCGTTGAATCACTGGTTTTCAGCGTTGCAACTGGGCGCGCTGACCACGACGATCGTGATCGTGGTCGCTGTCTGGGAAACCTTGGCGCTACGTCAGACATCGTCACCCGTGGTGTCAGAAAAAGCCTCAAGGGAGTAGGGCGCAGCTGTGTTATATGTACGGCCTTTCTGCCGCCCGACTGGAGCATCCCGATGCCACACCTGCACATGGAATACACCGCCAACCTGCCGCAACTGAACGCTGATGTCGCGTTGATCCGGCTCAACAACACCTTGGTGGGTTCCGGTCAGTTCGCGGCAGAGTTCGATATCAAGAGCCGTGCGGTGAAAGTGGAAACCTTCAAGGTTGGCACCACCATGGGCCAGCGTGCTTTCGTGCATGTGAAACTGGCCCTGCTCAGCGGCCGTTCGCCGGAGATCAAGAAACAGCTGTCGCAAAGCCTGCTGACGGTGTTGCAAGAACTTTGCGAATGGCCTGCCGACATTGAGGTGCAGTTGTGCGTTGAACTGCTTGATATCGACCGTGATTGCTACAGCAAAACCGCCATTGGCATGTAAGCGTCAGGCCGCATCCAGCTCGCTGCATACCTGGATTATCTGCTCGCGGAGCCAGACGTTGGCGCTGTCCTGATCGACGTTCTGGCTCCACTGCATGTCGAGCGTGAACCCCGGCAAGCCGTTGGGCGCCTCACAGTGGTTAAACACGGCTTCGTTGGTCAGTAAACGCTGAATGCGTCGGGGCAGGGTGAGGATGAAGTCGGTGCCGGTGATCAATTTCAACGCGGCACTGTAGCTGTTCGAGCGCGCCACAATCTGGCGTTTCTGGGCCTGTCGCGCGAGCCAGCCATCGACCATGTTGGTGGTGGAGGTCCAGGGTGTCGGGAACACATGCCGGCGTTGGGTGAAGGCTTGCAAGCTCAGGCGCGGTTCCAGTGGCGTGGCGCGCTTGTCGAAGACGCAGACCAAATCATCTTCCAGCAGCATCCGAGACTTCAGGTCAGCGTGGTTGCGGTGGAAGTTGGGGCCGAAGCTGATCACAAGATCGAGGCTGCCGTCGCGTAGCTCATCCGCTGGCACATCGGTTTCAAACTTGTGCATGTTGACCATCACCGGCAAATCATTGAAGTCGAAGCGCTTCAATAAACGCGGCAGGATCAGTTGTTCGAAGTATTCCGGGGCACAGATGTTGAAAGTGACCGCTTGCTGGGTAGGATCAAACACCGGGGCGCCGGCGTGGCAAAGATTGATGCTCTCGAGAATCTTCTGTACATGGCCGTACATGGTGCAGGCCTTGTAGGTCGGACGCATGCCGGTGCGTGTGTTGATGAACAGTTCGTCTTCGAAACTGGTGCGCAGTTTTTTCAGGCAATAACTGACGGTGGACTGGCTGACAAACAGCGTTTCCGATACATCGGTGACGCTGTTCTGCTCATACACGGCGATAAACACCATGAGATCCTGCATGTCGAGCTTTCGAAGCAAGTTACTGTTCAGCATCCGTTCTGTCTCGCTGTGCTCCTTGCGCTGAATCCGCGCAAACGTGTGCGAACGATCCTAGCGGAACGATGGTGCCAGGAGAAAGCCCTGTAGGATATTTCACGGACAGTTGTGGGACAGAAAGTTTTAGCAACACGACGTCGTCCGACAAAGCGCTAAAACATGGCCAGAAGCCTTCAGTTACTGCGTGCTTGCGGTCACCGGATATGTCGTTGGTAATGCCGGGGATCGAAACGCAACACCATCAGCAGCATGACCACCATCATGGCCGTCAGCGCCCCCCAGGCCCATTCGAAGCTGCCCAGTTGATCGCGGACCATCCCGGCCAGTAATGGTGAGAGGCCGGCAATCAGATAACCAATGCCTTGCACGAATGCGGTGAGGCCACCGGCGCGCTGCGGGTTGTCGAGGTGGTCGAGGGCGACGATCAGACTCATCGGAAACAACCCGCCAATGCCCAGGCCCAACAGGCACGGCCACAGCAGGCTGAGGTGTTGCGGGATGAGGATCAGCCCGCAGAAACCGGCGATGATCAGGCCGAGCAGCGCCATCAGTACCACGCGCCGATCACGGCTGCGATTAGCGATAGCCGGGACTATGAGTCCGGAAATGACCTCCATGGCCGTCAGAAAACCTAACAACAGCCCTGCGTTTTGTTCGCTCCAGCCTTTTTCCACGTAGTACGGTGCCAGCCAAGCGAGTACACAGGTGTAGGACGCTGTTCCCAGACCGAAGAAGATTGCGAGTAACCAGGCGCGAGCATTGGAGAAAAACGATTCGTTTCTCGCCGCCCCCGTCATGGTGTTTGGCAGTGACCTGCGTTGCGACCACCAGAACACGAACGCCAGCAGCGCCAGCGCCGCCCAAATGGCCAAGCCCAGGCGCCAGCTACCGGTTTGTACCCTCACCAGTGGCGCGAATGAGGCCGCAATCGCCGCGCCGCCCATGATCGAGGTGACATACAAGCCCATGCACAGCGCCACGTTGTCGGCGAAGCGCGATTTGATCAGCGCCGGCATCAACGCCTGAATCAGCGCGATGCCGATGCCCGCCAACATGGCGCTGACAATCAGGTCGCCAGCCGAGTCGATAAACAGCCGTGACAGCGTCGCCAGAGCAATGATCAGCAGCGACAGCAGCACCGTGCGCTGTTCACCCAGGCGCTGACTGATACCGATACCGAAAAACATCGCCATTCCCATGGTCATCACCGGCAACATGGTCAGCAACGACGCGAGGCTGAAGCTCAACGGGATGTCGCCGCGAATCGCCGAAAGCAGTGGCCCGACGGCTGCCATCGACGGTCGCAGATTGAGGGCGACCAGAATGATCGCGAGCATTAGCCCGACGGCGGGGCGGGAGGTGGTGCGGATGTGTTCCATCGTCAGGCCTTTGATATCAGGGCTGAGGATTAGGCGCGTGGCCACTCGGTGCGGGCAAACCAGAAAATCCGCTGCTGTATTTAAATATTCGATAACCGCGAATCCCCCTCCGTGGGCTTGCTCGCGCCCACAGGGGGGGGGGCGAGCAAAGAACAGAAGCAAATCTGAACCACTCTCAAATACTTTACGGATGTTGACTTATTACCAAGCCCTAACTATTCGTTGGCGTCTTTTTCACGAAAAATTGATGGTTGCCTGTCTACAGTTTGGCAGGCCTTGGTTAATGAATTTTTCACAATTAACCGGGGCTCTTCTTTTCAGGAATAACCCACCACTATGTTGAAGTTAGATTCCGTGCGCCCGGAGTGGGTGACGTTGATTGCCAGTGCCTTTCTGTTGATCGGTTTCAATTTTGTGCTCTGGCAGCACCTGGTCGAGATCACAGCCGCAGATGGCAACGGCGTTGCCATGCGCGTGGCTTTCGGCGTGATGATCCTTGCCGCGTTCAACATCGTGCTGACCTTTCTCGCCTTTCGTCCGCTGCTTAAGCCGATTCTGACACTGATGTTCTTGATCAGTGCCGGTGTGGCTTATTTCATGAGTCAGTATGGCGTCATGATTGATGCGGGTATGCTTCGTAACTTCGCCGAAACCAATGCCACGGAAGTTCGTGATCTGCTGTCGTTGAAGTTGTTTGCTTACTTGCTGTTTCTTGGTGTGTTGCCTTCCTGGTTGTTGTGGAAAGTGCCGGTCAACTATCGTCGCTGGCATCGCGAGTTGTTCAGCAAAGTTATTGTCAGTTTCGTATCGGCTGCCGTGATCGGTGGGGTTGCACTGGCCAACTATCAGGGGCTTTCCTCGCTGTTTCGCAATCATCATGAATTGCACTTGATGCTGGTGCCGAGCAACTACATTGGCGCGTCAGCCGGTTACCTGCGTGAGCAAGTAGCCTCGGCGCACCAGCCGTTCGTCAAGATCGGCGAGGACGCCCAACGCAATCCGGACTTGAAAGTACAGCCACGCAAATCCCTGACCGTGCTGGTCGTGGGGGAAAGTGCCCGGGCGCAGAACTTCGGCATCCTGGGTTATAACCGTGACACCACGCCAAAACTGGACAAGGAAGCCGGGCTGATCGCGTTCACCGACGTACATTCCTGCGGCACTGAAACGGCGGTCTCGGTGCCGTGCATGTTTTCCAACATGGACCGCAAGGATTACGACGCCAGCAAGGCCAAGAACGAAGAAGGCCTGCTCGACGTGCTCAAGCGTGCCGGTATCGACGTGATCTGGCGCGATAACCAGTCTGGCTGCAAAGGCACTTGCGATCGGGTCACGCTGCAGGATGTCAGCAACCTCAAAGACCCGGCGCTGTGCGCCAACAGCGAATGCCGTGATGAAATCCTGCTGCAAGGTCTGCAAGGCTTTATCGATCATCTGGACAAGGACACTGTGTTGGTTCTGCATCAGATGGGCAGTCATGGCCCGGAATACTTCAAGCGCTATCCGAAGGAGTACGAACACTTCACACCCGTCTGTGAAAGTAACGCGCTGAACAATTGCAGCCGAGAAAGTATCGTCAATGGTTACGACAACACGCTGGTTTACACCGACCATGTGTTGTCGAGCCTGATCGATGTACTGCGCGCCAATCAGGACAAGGTTGATACCGCCATGTTGTACCTGTCGGATCACGGCGAGTCATTGGGCGAATACAATTTGTTCCTGCACGGCACGCCTTACATGCTGGCGCCGGAGCAACAGAAACATGTGGCGATGCTGGCGTGGTTCTCTGACAGTTATCAGAAGGCTTATTCGGTCGATACTCACTGCCTGCAAATGAACCGAGACAAACCGTTGAGTCAGGACAACCTGTTTCACTCGATGCTCGGCTTGCTTGAAGTACGCAGCAAGGTTTATCAGCCGGGCCTGGACATGTTTGCCGGTTGCCGTGGCGCAGGGATTGATGGCGTGTTGGCCAAGGACTGAGCAGTTTCGGGCCCGTTGTCCTGATACGACGGGCCTGCCTGCTTCCTCTATCAGACTATTCTTGCTGTTTGGCAGGACATTTCGTTACAGCTCTTGTCCTTCGCAGGCGCGTAAATCGCCAGTGGCGATATATACTGCGCGCCATTCTTCAAGGGAGAGCCGTGTGGCCATCGATATTCACTGGATTCGCGACAACGAAAGCCTCGCGCAATTTTGCGCCGAGTGGCAGCAACTGCCTTTCGTGGCCCTCGACACCGAATTCATGCGGGTCGACACCTTCTACCCGATTGCCGGCCTGTTGCAGGTGGGTGACGGCAAACGCGCCTACCTGATTGATCCGCTGACCATCAACGCCTGGCAACCGCTGGCCGCGTTACTGGAAAATCCGGCGGTACTCAAGGTTTTGCACGCGTGCAGCGAAGACCTCGAAGTCCTGTTGCGCCTGACCGGCAGCATGCCGGCGCCGCTGTTCGATACCCAACTGGCCGCGGCTTACTTGAACCTCGGTTTCTCGATGGGCTACTCGCGGCTCGTGCAGGCCGTGCTCGGCATCGAACTGCCCAAAGGTGAAACCCGCTCCGATTGGTTGCAGCGACCGTTGTCCGAGACACAAATCAGCTATGCCGCCGAAGATGCCGTGCATCTGGCGGAGGTTTTCGTCCAGCTGCGTCCGAAACTGTCTGACGACAAATTCAACTGGGTTCTGGAGGACGGCGCCGAGCTGGTTGCCAACCTGCGTCGGGAAACCGATCCATACGAGGTGTATCGCGAGGCCAAACTGGCGTGGAAACTGTCCCGCGCGCAACTGGCCGTGCTGCGTGAACTGTGTGCCTGGCGCGAGCGCGAAGCCCGCGCCCGAGACCTGCCGCGCAACCGCGTTGTGCGTGAGCATTCGCTGTGGCCGCTGGCCCGTACGCAACCGGACTCTTTGAGTGCGCTGGGCAAGATCGAAGACATGCACCCGCGTACCGTGCGTCAGGACGGCGAATTTCTACTTGATCTGATCAAGCGCTCTGGCAGTGTGGGCCCCGATCAATGGCCGCCTGCGGTGCCGGAACCGTTGCCGATCGAAGCGGCTACGTTGATCAAGCAATTGCGCGCGCTCGGTCAGGCCGAAGCTGAACGCCTGAACATCGCGCCAGAACTGATGCTGCGCAAGAAAACCCTCGAAGCACTGCTCAAGAGCGGTTTCCCCGAGGGCCCTTACCAATTACCTGAGTCGCTGCGTGGCTGGCGCCGCGAACTCATGGGTCAGAAGCTGCTCGACAGCCTGGCCACCGCCGGAGAACAGCCTTGAAACGTATTTGCTCCATTTACCAAAGCTCCAAGCGCAGCGGCATGTACCTTTATGTACTCAAAAGCGATGCACTTGAACAAGTGCCCGAAGCGCTGATGCTGGCCTTCGGCAAAGCCAAACATGCTTTCGATCTGGTGCTGTCACCCGAGCGCAAACTGGCCAGCGAAGACATCGTTGTGGTCCTGGAAAACCTCGAAAAGCAGGGCTATCACTTGCAAATGCCGCCGGCTGAGGATGAGTACATCGAACACTTGCCTGAAGAGTTGCTGCGACGCAACGACCCGATCTGATTGGCGGGGCCCTGTTCTGGGCCTCTGGTAACCCTGGAACTGTTTTTACCGCGATGACCGCCCGAAATACGGCGGTTGTCTGCACGGTTTGCGAAAGGTTTGAAGATGCGCGTTCTGATTGCTGAACACGACCACGCGATATACGCCCGGCTGCTGCGTCAGGCAGCGCCGGAGCTCGAAGTACTGACCAGCGGCGACTCCGCTGAACTGGCTCGTCAGGCCACCGATTGTCCGGTTTGGCTGGGGCAGCCGGATCTGCTAGCGACCCTGTTGCGTCAGGGCCATCAACCCCAATGGCTGCAATCGACCTGGGCCGGTATCACGCCACTGCTGGCTGATGGCTTGCGCCGCGATTACCGCTTGACCCGCGCGGTGGGAATTTTTGGTCAGGTGATGGCCGAATACGTGCTGACTTACATGCTCGGCCACGAACGCGAAGTGTTGGCGCGTCTGGTCAGCCAGGTCGAGCGCAAGTGGGACAACCGCACGGGCCAGAGTCTGGTCGGACGCAAGGTGCTGATCGTCGGCACCGGCGACATCGGCCTGAGCGTGGCGCAGTTCCTGCGGCCGTTTGGCGTCGAGTTGTACGGTATTGCCAGCAGCGCCCGAGAGCAGGCGCCGTTTGTCGAAGTGGGCTCGATGGCCGATTTGCCACGGCTGGTAGGCGAAGTGGATTACGTGGTCAACCTGTTGCCCAACACCGAACACACCCACGATATCTACGACGCGGCGCTGTTCAAGCAATTCAAATCGACCGGGTTGTTCATCAATGCCGGGCGCGGTGTCGCGGTGGTCGATGCGGATCTGGTGGAGGCCCTGAAGGAAGGGCATCTGGCGGGCGCGGTGGTCGACGTCTGCCGGCAGGAGCCGTTGCCGCAACGTCATCCATTCTGGACGGCGTGGGGCTTGTTGCTGACCGGCCACAGCTCGGCGCCGACTTCACCAGCGTTGATGGTGCAGTTGTTTGTCGACAACCTGCGGGCGTATCAGGCCGGTGAGGCGTTGCGCGGGGAAGTGGATTTCAACCGCGGCTATTGAGTTTCCCCGATCCAATAGTGGGAGCGGGCCTGCTCGAGAAAGCGGTGTTTCAGTCACCAGAAACGTTGACTGACACGCCCTCTTCGCGAGCTAGCCTGCTCCCACTGTTTTTTTGTGTTGCCGCTTAGAGGGTGAAGTCACCTTCAGCCGCCAGTTCGCTCAGCGGACGACGTGGGCTAGGCTCCTCGCGTGCTTGCAGGTAATCGGCCAGGGTCGCCTTGTCCCCCAGCTTGCCCACCGCCACGGCGGCGTGCAGTGCGTAACCTTCTGGAATGTTCAGCTCCTGGCGGGTCAGTTCCTGATCAAAACCGGCCATGCCATGGGTGTGCCAACCGCTGATGCTCGCTTGCAGCGCCAGATGGCCCCACGCCGAGCCCGTATCGAAAGTGCTCCACAGTGCCGGGGTTTCTTCAGTCGCGCCTGGGGCGGTGAAGGTGGTTTTGGACATGACGATCACCAGCGCCGAGGCATGTTGCGCCCAACTGCGGTTGAATTCGTTGAGCAGGCCCAGATAGCGCTCCCAGTTCGGTGTATCGCGGCGCGCGTAGAGAAAACGCCATGGCTGCGAGTTGTAGGCCGACGGCGCCCAGCGTGCGGCTTCGAAAAAGCTCAGCAGGGTTTCTTCCGGGATCGCTTCGCCGGTAAAGGCGCGGGGCGACCAGCGATCGGTGAATTGCGGGTGAATGGCGTAATCGGCAACGCGAGGGTTGGCACTCATCAAGAAATTCCTGGCTACGTTTTTAAAAGAAGCGAGGCAAAACCCTACTGGGCGGCGCTTGGGCTGACAAGCGCGTTTTACCGACAGTCGCCAGCGCTTGGCCCGCAAGCCCGCTGGCACTAGACTGGCGGCCTTTTCACCACCTGATGTTGATGCTTGAGCCATGGCCGCCAAAGTCGAACCGTTCTGGAAACGCAAAACCCTCGATCAACTGGATCACGAGGAATGGGAATCGCTGTGCGACGGCTGTGGCCTGTGCTGCCTGCAAAAGCTTGAGGATGAGGAAGACAACAGCGTCTATTACACGCGCATCGCCTGCAAACTGCTGGATCTGAAAACCTGCCAGTGCAGCGATTATCCGAATCGCATCAAGTTTGTCCCGGACTGCATCCAGCTCACGCCGGGGCAGGCCGAAGCGTTCAAATGGTTGCCGCCGACCTGCGGTTATCGGCTGGTCAGCGAGGGCAAGGATCTGCCGTTATGGCATCACCTGGTGTGCGGTGATCGCGATGCGGTGCACCACGAGCGGATTTCCCAATCCGGGCGCATGCTCGCCGAAGGCAGCGTGCCGGAAGACGACTGGGAAGATCATCTGATTTTTCGGGCCGGCTAAGCGTCCACGGATTCAAGTTTCAACAAGGAGTGTGTATGGCTGTGGGAATGCGGCGGGCGTTGATCGCCGGGCTGCTGGCGTTGAGCGCGCCGGTGTGGGCGGCGAAGAAAGTCGACCTGGATTATCACGTTCGCTTGTTGCCAAAAAGCGATCAGGCTGAGGTGCGTTTGACCCTGGCCAAGGGCGCTGTTGTGCGCAGCCTCGATTTCGACCTCGGCGACGGCAGCCATTACAGCGACTTCAAGGCCGATGGCCAATGGCAACTGACGCCGGGCAAGCAGGCGCGCGGAGTCTGGCGTCCGACGAGCGAAAAGGCCAGCCTGACCTATCGCGTGCGCATCAGCCACGGCCGCAAGAACGGCAGCTTCGACACTCGCATGACGTCAACTTGGGCATTGATGCGCGGTGACGATTTGGTGCCGCCGGCCAAGCTGGATCAACAGGACGGCACCGAACTGGTCTCGCGCCTTCAATTTGAATTGCCCGACGGCTGGAAAAGCATCGAAACCGCCTGGCCACGCATCGGCAAGAACAAATTCCGCATCGACAATCCATCACGCTTGTTCGACCGCCCGACCGGTTGGATGCTGGCCGGCCACCTCGGCAGCCGTCGCACCCGGTTGGGTGAAACCGAAGTCACCGTGGCCTCGCCGCAAGGGCAGGGGATGCGCCGGATGGACGTGCTGACGTTGCTGACGTTTGTCTGGCCGCAAGTGCAGGCGCTGTATCCGCGCCATCCGGCCAAACTGTTGGTCGTCGGCGCCAGCGATCCGATGTGGCGCGGCAGCCTGGGCGCGCACGAGTCGATCTATCTCAACACGCGTTTGCCGTTGGTCAGTGAGAGTGGCAGCAGCGCGCTGGTGCGTGAGTTGGCTCAGGTGTTCGCACGAATCAATGACGAGCAGCGCAGCGACTGGATCAGCGAGGGTTTTGCCGAGTTTTACGCGATCGAACTGGTGCGCCGTGCTGGCGGCATGAGCGATGAGCGCTATCAGAGTTTGCAGGCGAAATTGGCCAGGGATGGCGCAAAGGTCACGACGCTGCGCGGCGAACAGATCAGCCCGGCGCAGGTTTCAAGGGCGGTGGTGATGTTGCAGGAGCTCGATGGCGAGATTCGCTTGAAGACGCGCAACAAGCGCTCGCTGGATGACGTGTTGCGTGGGGCGATGCATCTGGGGACGGTGAGTACCAAGGCGTTTGTGCAACTGGCCGAGCGTGTTCTGGGCGAGTCTTCCAAAGTGCTTGATAGCGCTTTACTTCAGTAACATCGCCACTCGCGAGCAGGCTCGCTCCCACATTTGATCTGTGTCGAACACAAAACCAGTGTGGGAGCGAGCCTGCTCGCGAAGAGGCCGGTAACCTCACAGCAAATCCTGAATCAGCCCCCGGCTTTCGGCGATTTCACCGAATCATTGCCAGTCACCGTCGCCGTGCTGGTCGCCGCCTCGGCATTGGCCTTCAGCTTGCTCAACTCTTCCCCGGCACGCTCGATCCTGGCCCGCACGTTATTCATGTCCTGACGGCTTTTCTCGTACAGGCTTTTCACCGAACTGTGCCCGGTAATCCCCCGAGCCATGGCCACACCGCCGATCGCTACTTGAATCAAACCGAAAACGCCGCCACGGCGCAGGCCCTTGCCGACCATGATCACGCCGCCGGCCAGCGAGCCGATACGCTCCCAGCCTTCGACGTTCTGTTCGGAACGGCTCTGAAACGGGGTGGATTCGATACGTTCGACGCGTTTGAGCTCGGTCATGATCTTTCTCCAGGCATTGGGTAATGGATAAACAAGCTGACTGCGCGGGCGGACAGCTTGTTCCATCGGATGTGTGACGTTTTAGCGGAATTTCGGCCCGGAGCGGGTGTTCAGGCCCTTGGCCATGCGGTCGTAGAGCACGACGTTGACCGTGGCGGCGAGGTTCATGCAACCGGTGGTCGGGATGTACACGACGTCTTCGCACCAGTCGCGGATCTCTTTATCCAGCGAGCCGTCTTCAGGGCCGAAGATGTAGAGCGCGCGATCCGGGTGGGTGTATTCCGGCAGCGGACGGGCGCCTTCGACCAGTTCCACGGCGACGGGCACGCAGTTGAGCGGCAGGATCTTTTTCAGGTCATCAATGCCGATCAGCGGGATGTCGTAGTGCACGCGTTTGGTGTCGGTAACGAAGTCGGCGGCGCGATCATAGCGCTTGCCGGTGTAGAACACGGTCGACACGCCATAACAGCCTGCGGCGCGCATCACCGAACCGACGTTCTCCGGTGATTTGGGGTTGTACAAACCAATGCAGCTGTAACGTTTGTCTGCCACGAGCGGGGAGCCTTCGGGAAAAAGAGGGCGATTATACGGGGATTGGGTGGTTGTGGTCAGGTCATGGATTGGCGGTACCTGGGCGGGCGCCTTCGCGAGCAAACGCGCTCCCGCATTGGATCGACGTTGTACACAAAACCAATGTGGGGCTTGCTCGCGAAGAGGCCCGTCAGGCCAATGAAGATCTTTACTCTTCTTTTTTCATCAGCCCGGCCAGCGCCGCAAACGGGTTATGCGTCGCTTTGGCAATCGTCGGCGTGCTCAGCGAGCCTTCGCTGAAATATTGCTGGTCGGTGTAACGCGAGTGTTCGTTGTCGTGGCAGTACAGGCACAGCAACTCCCAGTTCGAACCGTCCTGCGGGTTGTTGTCGTGGTTGTGGTCACGATGATGCACGGTCAGTTCGCTCAGACGCTTGCCGGAAAACTCACGGGTGCAGCGACCGCAGACGTGCGGGTACATTTTCAGGGCCTTGTCGCGGTAGCCCATTTCCTTGTCGCGCTGGTTGTCGGCGAGGATGCGATCCAGCTTCGACGTGTTGGTTGGGGTGGACGAACTCATGGGTTCACCTTTGTAGAAAGACTGATGACGGTTATGTTCGCAGTTTAGCTCAGCCTTTGAGCTTCTCGGCAATCCAGATCGTATGGCGGGTGCCCTTGTTGCCGTGGGCGAAGACCTGCACTTCCTCAGCCTTGAAACCGGCCTTCTTCAATTTGTCGGAAAACTGCCGATCGGCGCTGGCCGACCACACGGCCAGCACGCCTTTGGGGCGCAGGGCCTTGGCGCACGCATTGAGCCCGGCGGCGGAGTACAGCCAACTGTTGGCCTTCTGCGTCAGGCCTTCGGGGCCGTTGTCGACGTCGAGCATGATCGCGTCGAAGCCATTGGGTTCGCTTTGCAGCACCTTGGCGACATCGTCCTGACGGATCACTGTGCGCGGGTCGAGCAGGGGGCGGCCGGATTTTTCACCGAGCGGCCCACGATTCCATTCGACCACGCCCGGTACCAGTTCAGCGACCACCACTTCAGCGCTCTTGCCCAAGTGCTTGAGCGCCGAGGCGAGGGTGAAACCCATGCCCAGCCCGCCGATCAGCACCCGCGAATCCGGTCGGCCGGCGACCTTGCGGCAAGGGATCTCGGCCAGCGCATCTTCTGAACCGTGCATGCGCGTGTTCATCAATTGCCCGCCATCGCCGCCCTGAATTTTGATGACGAAATCCTCGCCATATTCGAACAGGCACAGGGCACCGCCGTTTTCAGGGATCGGCGTGGTGTCGAGCAGAACGAAACGTTTCATGGAAATCTCTACAAGGGGGAAGGCAAGCAGGCCCGTTGGGAGTAGCCTGAGCGCAGACTAAGGCCAACGGAGCCCTTGATGAAGCGCACCATTCTAACGGTCATTGCCCTGGCCGCGCTCTCGATTAGTGCCGTGCAGGCGCAGCAGACCATTCCGGTCAGCCCAATGCCGCAACCCGGTTCGCCCGGCACCGCAACGCCAACACCCTATCCGCAGATCACGCCGATCAATATTCCCAAGTCTGGCGCCGGCAGTGGTAGCCCGCCGCTGGTGCCGATCGAAATGCCAAGTCCGCCGAGCAAGGATCAGCCGGTGCCGGGCATTGAACCGACCGGCACCAAAGCCAAATCTCCCGGCGGTTAGACCTGTTGCGCCGCCAGTTGACCGTCGGCCATGCGCAGGCGTTTGGAGAGGGATACAGCGAGGGCGCGGATGATTTTGGCGGCGATTTTCGGTGCGTCGTTGAGCATTTTTTCCAGCGAGTCTTTGCCCAGGTTGAGCAACTGACAGTTGCTCGCCGCGATGCAGGTCGCCGAGCGCCGTTCGCCGTCGAGCACGGCCATTTCGCCGAATGCCCGGCCGCTGCGCAGGGTGGCCATGGTGATGGTCTGGCCGTCGGGGCCGGTTTTCTGCACGGCCACCTGGCCGGTGTGGAGGATGCACATGAAGCTGCCAGCATCGCCCTCGCGGAAGATGGCTTCGCCCTCGGCCACCGTGCTGATGCTGAAGTAGCCGGAGGCGGCGGCGAAGTCTGCAAGTTGCAATTGATCGAACAGACCGCAGTCCATCAGCCAGTCGCGGATTTCGTTGTTCAGTAAAGTGGGCTCAGACATGTCTTGGCGATCTTTTTGTTTTCACATTTTCGAGGCTGTACATCGACCTTTGTGGGGTATCGGCCTCTTGGGTCTGTAGTTAAGACCCAAGTGACCGACGGAGTTCCTCAGGCCAGCCCCAAAACCTTGAAGACAAATGCATATTCGAGCGCTACGTCACGTAATCCTTGATAACGCCCGCTCATCCCACCGTGCCCGGCGCCCAACTCTGTCTTGAGCAGCAGTGGGTTGTTGTCGGTTTTGGTCGCGCGCAGTTTCGCTACCCACTTGGCCGCTTCCCAATACTGCACGCGGCTGTCGTTGTAGCCGGCGATCACCAGCGTCGCCGGGTAGTCCTGCGCGGCGACGTTTTCGTACGGTGCGTAAGCCTTGATGCGTTCATAGACGTCCGGCTCTTCGGGGTTGCCCCACTCGTCGTATTCGGTGACGGTCAGTGGCAGATCCGGGTCGAGCATGGTGTTGAGTACGTCGACGAACGGTACTTCGGCAATCGCTACGCCGAACAGATCCGGACGCTGGTTGAGCACGGCGCCAATCAACAGGCCCCCGGCGCTGCCACCGCTGATCGCCAGTTTTTGCGCTGTGGTGATGCCGTTGAGAATCAGGAACTCGGCGCAGGCAATGAAATCGCTGAAAGTGTTGTGTTTGTGTTCTTGCTTGCCGGCGCGATACCAGGCTTCGCCCAGCTCACCGCCGCCGCGCACATGGGCGATGGCGAAGGCCATGCCGCGATCGAGCAGGCTCAGGCGTGCATGGGAAAACCACGGGTCGAGGCTTGAACCGTATGCGCCGTAACCGTACAGGTACAGCGGCACCGGTTTGCCTACCATTTCGCGCTTCATCACCAGACTGATCGGCACTTGCGTACCGTCCGGCGCGTTCGCCCACAAACGCTGACTGACGTAGGCGTCGGCGTCGAAATGGCCGAGCACCGGGGTTTCTTTCAGCACGGTTTGCTCGCCGGTCGCGAGGATCAGTTGGCGCACTTGGGCCGGACGGTTCAACGCCTCGTAACGCAGGCGAATCCGGTCACTTTCAAACTCCAGGCTGTTTTGCACATAGAGGCTGTAGGCCGCGTCCGGCAATTGCACGCGATAAGGCGCCAGACCGTGTGGGTGAACTTCGATGATCGGCAAGCCACCTTCGCGCAGGCTCAGGGTCATGGCTTGGGTGTTGAGGCTCACGTCGTCGAGCATCACGCTGTCGCTGTGCGCGATCAGGTTCTGCCAGTCGGCTTCACTCGGCGCGACGCCGGTGTCCGGCGCCTGATACAGCGCGTAATTGATGCCGTCGCGGTTGGTGCGGATAAACCATGTCCACTCGCCATCGAGCAGGCCGTGATCGACATCGTATTCGTGATCCTCGACCCGTGGCGCCAGGCAAGTGAAGGGCTGATGCGGCTGATTGGCGTCCAGCGCCCAGACTTCGCTGGTGGTCTTGCTGCCCAGCGACAGCAGCAATTGCTGTTCGGAGCTGGAGCGATAGCAATGCAGGAAGAAACGTCCGTCTGCTTCGTTGAACACCTCTTCGGCAGCGGTGCCGTCGAGGCGATAACGGAACAATTTGTGTGGGCGGTGAGTGTCGTCCAGCACGCCGAAGAACAAGGTCAGGCTGTCGTTGGCCCAGGTCATGCTGCCGTCGCAATCCTCGAAGGCCAGTTCGCTGACCTTGTCGTTGGCCAACTCCTTGACGAACAGCGTGTAAACCTCCTCGCCCGAGGCGTCGACGCTGTAGGCCAGACGCTGGTGATCGGGGCTGATGCTGAACGCGCCAAGCGAAAAGAACCCGCCATTGGCTAGCACGTTCGGGTCGAGCAGCAATTGCTCGCGGCTTTCGTCGAGGGTCAGGCTGTCGTCGGCAGGACGCGGGCAGCGGTAGTGCCGGGCGTATTCGTCACCGGCGGTGGTGCGTGTGTAATACAGATACGGCCCCCATGGCGAGGGCAGGGACAGGTCGGTTTCGAGGATCCGGCCCTTGATCTCTTCGAACAGCGTTTCGCGCAGTTGCGCCTGATCGGCGGTTTGCGTCTCTTGCCAGGCGTTTTCGGCCTTGAGGTAGTCGAGCACCGCGTCGGTGTCGCGCTCCTGCAGCCAGGCATACGGGTCGGCGCCGGCGGCCTTGTGGGCAATCGGGGCACTGATGGCGTTCGCGGATTCAGGCATGAATGGCTCTCGGACAATGTACGGAATAGGGGGTTTCGCAGCTCTGGGTACCAGCGCAAACCCTGTGGGAGCGAGCCTGCTCGCGAAAGCGGTGGGTCAGACAACAATGTTTCAACTGACAGTCCGTATTCGCGAGCAGGCTCATCCCACAGGTTGTGTGTCTATTGGGACAAGCCTGGCGGGCGAAAAGTCGTTACTATAAGCGCCTCTTTGCCTGCCTTGCCATGGACACCATGACCGAGAACGACTATCTGATCGCCTGGGGCCTCTACGCCTTTGCCGCTGTAGGCTGCCTGTTGGTATGGATGCGCCTGACCCGCTGGATGTGGCGCTGGCTGCGCGAGCCGCTGCGTGTCTTGATGGCGGTGCTGTTGTTCAGCCCGACCATCATTGACCCGGTGAAGGAAAAGGTCGCTCCGGCCATTGCCATCACCACGCTGGATCTGGCGTTCAAGGTCGGCAACAACGCCTGGCGGGCGATTTCCGACCTGTTCATGTACGGCATGATCGCCTTTGGTATTTACCTGGTTTTCGTGCTGATCCGCTTTCCGATCGAGCGTGCTTCACGCGCTCGCCGCGAACAGGCTGAAGCCACCAAAGCCGCCAACGCCGCAGCCCGCGCGGATGAACGCGACGATGATCAGCCGTTCGGCGGTGCCGGTGATGACCGTTACGGTCGTGCGCCAGTGCCGAGCAATCCGCAGCGCATGCGGGTCGAGCCGCGTCTGTAACCCGAGAGCCCGCACATGTGTGAATTACTGGGCATGAGTGCCAACGTGCCGACCGACATCGTGTTCAGCTTCACCGGGCTGATGCAGCGCGGCGGTCGCACCGGCCCGCACCGCGACGGTTGGGGCATCGCGTTCTATGAAGGCCGTGGCTTGCGCCTGTTCCAGGACCCGGCCGCCAGTTGCGAGTCGGAAGTGGCCAATCTGGTGCAGCGTTATCCGATCAAGAGCGAAGTGGTCATCGGCCATATTCGTCAGGCCAATGTCGGCAAGGTTTGCCTGTCCAATACCCATCCGTTCGTCCGCGAACTGTGGGGACGCAACTGGTGCTTTGCGCACAACGGTCAACTCGCCGATTTCACCCCGATCAAAAGTTTCTATCGTCCGGTCGGCGATACCGACAGCGAAGCGGCATTCTGCGATTTGCTCAACCGCGTGCGTGCAGCGTTTCCGGAACCGGTCGATATAGAAGTGCTGTTGCCGGACCTGGTCGCCGCGTGCGCCGACTACCGCAGCAAAGGCGTGTTCAACTGCCTGCTCAGCGATGGTGACTGGCTGTTCTGCTATTGCTCGACCAAACTGGCACAGATCACCCGACGCGCACCGTTCGGCCCGGCGCGATTGAAGGATGTCGATGTGATTGTCGATTTCCAGGCCGAAACCACGCCCAACGACGTGGTCACGGTGATTGCCACCGAGCCTTTGACCGAAAATGAAAACTGGACCCGCTACGAACCGGGCCAATGGAGCCTGTGGCGACGCGGCGAATGCGTAAGCCAGGGCACTACCGAATAAGGATTGCACCCCATGTTGCTCAGTTATCTACGGCTGGTGTTGTTTGCGGCGGGCCTGTTGATTGGTGTCCAGGTGCCTGGGTTCATCAACGATTACGCGAAACGGGTCGAGGCGCATCTGATCGAGGCGCAGACCGGCCTGCGCGGTTTCCAGGGCACGGCCGAGCAATTCTTCAAGGGCGACTTGCAGGCGCTGGTCGCCCATTACCGCGCCAGTGAAGACCCAGTGTTTCGCAGCGATGCCGACAGCCTGAGCACGTTGCTCAATCGTCAACTGGCGCTGGATAAACAGTTCCAGGCGATGCAGGGGCCTTGGTACATCCGCTTCCTGCAAGTGGTGCTGGCTGCCGATCCGGATATTCGCAAGGAAACCTGGAACGGCTACAGCTATCAGATTCTGCTGACCCCGGAAGCGATGATCTGGGGCATGAGCGGGGCGTTGCTGTTGTCGTTCGGCATTGAATGCCTGTTCCGTCTGATCGACTGGGTGGTGCTCGGTGGCAAGCGCCTGCGCCAGAGCCGGCCTATCGAAGACCGCGATGTGCGCGGGTTGTAAGGGCGCAGTCGCTGTGGCGAGGGGATAAATCCCCCTCGCTGCTCAGTCGGTCAATGTGATGTAGCGCTCGCCCACCTTGCGCGCATACCCTGCCAGCACCTGCTGACACAACGACACAATCTCCTCGACCCAATCCACGCCCACCCGCCACGACACCACCACCTGCAAGTTCGATGGCCGTTGGTCGATGGCGAGCAAGGTCAATTCCCCCCGCGTCAGCTCTTCGGCCACCAGCACCGGTGGCAGCGCGCCAATGCCGAATCCATCGCGCAACAAGCGCGTGATCGCCGACACCGAATTCACACAATTCAAGCGTGGCGTCAGCACGCCGTTGGCCTGCATTAACGCCAGAACGTCCTGATGCGGCCGAGAGTTTTTCGAGTAGGTGATGATCCGTTCCTGGGCCAGATCCGCAAGGCTTGAAAAGTCGCGGTTGTAGATCGAATTGCTCGCCACGATCCAGCCCAGCGGATGGCTGGCCAGCTCCAGACTGCGCACGCTTTCATGACGCACCAGATCGGTTTGCAGGATCAGATCGAGAAAGCCTTTTTGCAGCTGATCGCAGAGGTTCAGCGACGTATCGGCCACCAGCTCGATTTCCACCCGTGGATACAGATCGGTCATCTGCGCCACCAGGGGGCTGAGCCAAGTGTGGATGACGGTGTCCATCACGCCAATGCGCACCCGGCCGACCTTGCTCGAACGGGTTTCGATCGATTGCTTGAGCGCGCTCATGGTGTCGAGCATCTGTTCGGCATAGTCCAGCACTTTCAGACCTTCGGGCGTCAGGCTGACCCCGCGTGAATCGCGCAGAAACAGCTTCACCCCCAACTCGCTTTCAAGCACCGCAATGCGGCTGGAAATCGACGCCTGAGTGGTGAAAAGCTTGTCGGCGGTCAGGCGAAAACTCTTCAGTCGGGCGACCCAGACAAAGGTCTCGAGAAACTTCAGGTTCATGGGCAAGGCTCGGGTGACAAGTTTTTCTTATGCCTAAGGCGGGTTTTTATTCGTTGGACGCAGCAGGGCCATGGGACGAAAAATCGGCGCATCCGGTTCCCACGATAGGCGTCGTCGGGGCTTCGAACAAGACTAATAAAAACCTGCGGAGATTGGCCATGAGTGCTCCCGACACCCTTCCAGACACACTCGATACACCCACGGCTACGGCGCGTCCGGGCCCGTTCGACTGGTATCGCAACATCAACAAGCAGGAGCGCCGGACCTTCTGGAGCTGCAAGATCGGCTACGGTCTGGACGGCATGGACACGCAGATGCTCAGCTTCGTGGTGCCGACCCTGATTGCGATGTGGGGCATCACCACAGGCGAAGCCGGGCTGATTCACACTTGCACCCTGATCGCCTCGGCCATCGGCGGGTGGGTCGCCGGGATTCTTTCCGACCGCATCGGGCGCGTGCGCACTTTGCAGCTGACGGTGCTGTGGTTCGCCTTCTTTACCTTCCTCTGCGGCTTCGCTCAGAACTACGAGCAATTGCTCATTGCCCGCACCCTGATGGGCTTTGGATTCGGTGGCGAGTGGACCGCCGGTGCCGTGTTGATCGGCGAGGTGATCCGCGCCAAGGATCGCGGCAAAGCAGTGGGCATGGTGCAATCCGGTTGGGCATTGGGTTGGGGGCTGACGGCGATTCTGTATGCGCTGCTGTTTTCGGTACTGCCGCCGGAAGACGCCTGGCGCGCGCTGTTCATCCTCGGCATCGTGCCGGCGATTTTTGTGATCTTCGTTCGGCGTTTGGTCAAGGATCCGGAGATCTATCGCGAAGCCAAGGCTGCGCAAACCCCGGAAAACCCGGCGAAGTTCTACGAGATTTTCGCGCCCGGCATGCTTTCCACCACGATTCGCGCCTCACTGCTGACCACCGGCGCGCTCGGTGGGTACTACGCGATCACGTCCTGGTTGCCGACCTTTCTCAAGAATGAACGCGGTTTGAGCGTGCTCGGCACCGGTGGTTATCTGGCGATGGTGATCGTCGGCTCTTACGTCGGTTACGTGATCAGCGCCTATCTGACCGACCTGTTGGGTCGCAAAAAGAACTTCGTTCTGTTCGCCGTGGGCTCTTTCACCATCGTTCTGCTCTATACGCAGATGCCGGTGAGCAATGGTGTGATGCTGTGGCTGGGCTTCCCGCTGGGCTTCTTTGCTTCGGGAATCTTTAGCGGCATGGGCGCGTTTCTCACTGAGCTGTTTCCAACGCGGATTCGTGGTTCCGGCCAGGGCTTTTGCTACAACATCGGCCGGGCGCTGGCGGCGTTGTTTCCATTGCTGATCGGTCTGCTCAGCCAGAAAGTGCCATTGAGCATGGGCATCGGTGCCTTCGCTGCGGTGTCCTACGGCGTGGTGATTCTTGCTGCATTGAGCTTGCCGGAGACTCGCGGCAAGCAACTCGATGCGCAGTAACTGATAACCTGCGGGGACTGCCCAATCGGCAAATGTCCTACGGATAAAAAGACAAGAAGCTACAGGAGTGTTCACCGTGAGCCGCCTGCTATTGAATTGCGACATTGGCGAGAGCTTCGGCAACTGGACCATGGGTCTGGACGCCGAGATCATGCCCTTTATCGACTGCGCCAACGTGGCCTGCGGCTTTCATGCCGGCGACCCGAGCATCATGCGCAAAACCGTTAGCCTGGCCCTGAGCCACGGCGTGCAGATCGGCGCACATCCGGCTTATCAGGATCTGGTCGGGTTCGGCCGCCGTTCCATGGCGTATTCCATTCAGGAACTGCAAGACATCCTGCATTACCAGATCGGCGCCCTCGACGGCATTTGCAAGGCGCAGGGCGGGCGGGTCAGTTATGTCAAACCGCACGGCGCGATGTACAACGACATGATGGCCAACCCGGCACAGTTGCGCGCAGTGATTCAGGCGGTTGCCGCTTACGACCAGACGTTGCCATTGATGTTGATGGCCACCCGCGACAACTCGGCAGCGCAGCAGCTCGGGGACGAATACGGCGTGACCCTGTGGTTCGAAGCCTTCGCCGACCGCGCTTACGACAGCGCCGGCAAACTGGTCTCGCGGCAATTGCCAGGGGCGGTGCATCACGATGCGCAAACAATCATTGAACAAGCCCTGATCATTGCCCGCGGCGCCTCGCTCACTGCGAGCGACGGTAGCGCGTTGTACCTGCAAGCCAACACCCTTTGTGTGCATGGCGATAACGCCAGTTCGGTGGCTGCCGTGCAACGCATCCGCGAGGCGTTGAACCAGCAGAGCGCGTCATGAACCCAAGGATTGAAATCGTGGCGCTGGACTGTCTGATGCTGCGCCTGTTCGATGAAATCGCCGAGGCCAACATGCCGTGGATGCTCGCCGCCAGTGAGCGCTTGCGTGCAGGATTCGGCCAGCAACTGATCGATCTGGTGCCGTCCTACACCACGCTGATGGTGCATTACGATCTGCTGGCCCTGAGTCCGAATCAGGCTCGGGCATTGATTGCCGAGGCGTTGATCGACCTCTCGCCGAATGTGCGAACCGGCGGCCAGTGCCATGTCTTGCCGGTCTGGTACGACTTGAGCGTCGGGCCGGAGCTGAGCTTGCTCGCTGAGCGAAGCGGGCTGGCGGTGGAGGAGGTGATCCGTCGTCACAGTGCCCGGGAATACCAGGTGTTCGCCCTTGGGTTTGCACCGGGGTTTGCCTTCATGGGGCTGGTCGAAAAAATTCTGGCCGCCCCACGCCTGAACACCCCGCGCAAGAAAGTCGCCGCCGGCAGTGTCGGCATCGCCGAGCGCCAGACGGCCGCGTATCCGGTGGTGTCCCCCGGCGGCTGGAACCTGATCGGCCGCACCCCGGCGACACTGTTCGACCGTCATCGCGACGGCTACAGCCTGATGCAGCCCGGTGACACCGTGCGCTTCGAAGCAGTGAGCCATGCCGAGTTCATCCGTCTGGGTGGCGATGACACACCGCTGGAGGCACTGGCATGAGCCGATTGACGATTGAGGCTAGTACGCCGCTATGCCTGTTGCAGGACGCCGGGCGTTTTGGCGTGCGACATCTGGGCGTCACTCAGGGCGGCGCGGCGGACTGGCGCTCGATGAACTGGGCCAATTGGTTGCTGGGCAATGACCTGGGCATGCCGGTGATCGAAATTACCCTCGGCGGATTTACCGTGATGGCAGCAGAAGATTGCTTGCTGGCGCTGGCGGGGGCTGATCTCGGCGCGAACATCGATGGCCAGCCGTTGGCACCGTGGCGCAGTTTCAAATTGCACAAAGGGCAGACGTTGCAGTTCACCCGGCCACTGCTCGGTGCTCGGGCTTATCTGGCGGCCCCCGGTGGATTTGATGCGCCTAGGGTTCTTGGCAGTCATTGCACGGTTGTGCGCGAGGAACTCGGCGGTCTCGATGGCATGGGCCTGCCGTTGGCCAAAGGGGCGACGCTGAGCTATCAGGGCGCAACTTTTTTGATTCGGGAAGTGCCACTGGAGCATCGGCCGGATCTGCGGCTGAATGCGCCGCTTGATCTTGTGCTCGGTGCGCAGATTGGCCAGTTCAGTGGGCAGAGCCTGTTTGATGTGTTCAACAGTGACTGGACACTGGACAGTCGCGCCGATCGCATGGGCATTCGTTTGCTGGGCACGGCGTTGCAGTATCAGGGCCTGCCGATGATTTCCGAGGGCATTCCTCTCGGCGCGGTGCAGGTGCCGCCCGACGGGCAGCCCATCGTGTTGCTCAATGATCGGCAGACCATCGGCGGGTATCCGCGGTTGGGGGCGTTGACGCCATTGGCGTTGGCTCGTCTGGCGCAATGTCTGCCGGGAGAAAAAGTGAGATTGCGGCCGGTGGTGCAGGACGTCGCGCATCGCGAGCATGTCGATTATTTGCAGCGCTTTCTGAATCGCTAAAAGCATCGCGGGCAAGCCCGGTTAACACAGTGTTCAGTGGCGTTCACAAGATTTGTGTCCACCTCGATACCTGTGGGAGCCGGGCTTGCCCGCGATGGCGTCAGTCCAGACAACAGCAATTATTTCGACAGAAACCGCATGCCTTCTTCCAACCCGCGCAACGTCAGCGGATACATCTGATCTTCGATCAAGTCGCGCACAATGTTGGTCGACGAGGTATAGCCCCACGTATCTTTCGGGTACGGGTTGATCCAGATGAGTTTCTTGTACTTCTCCATGAAGCGCTGCATCCACAGATAACCCGGCTCTTCGTTCCAGTGCTCGACGCTGCCGCCCGCCTGAGTGATTTCATAAGGCGCCATGGCCGCGTCGCCGATGAAAATCACTTTGTAGTCGGCGCCGTACTTGTGCAGCAAATCCTGAGTGGAGAAACGCTCGGAAGTGCGGCGCATGTTGTTTTTCCACACCGATTCATAAATGAAGTTGTGGAAATAGAAGTACTCAAGATGTTTGAACTCGGTCTTGCAGGCCGAGAACAGCTCCTCGCAGGTCTTCACATGGGCATCCATCGATCCCCCGATGTCGAACAGCAGCAAGAGCTTCACGGTGTTGCGCCGTTCCGGGCGCATCTGGATGTTCAGCAGTCCGGCGTCCTTGGCGGTGTGATCGATGGTGCCGTCAATATCCAGCTCTTCCGCCGCCCCCTGCCGGGCGAATTTACGCAGGCGGCGCAGGGCGACCTTGATGTTGCGCGTGCCCAGCTCCACGGAATCGTCGAGGTTCTTGTACTCGCGCTGATCCCAGACTTTTACCGCTTTGCCCTGGCGTTTGCCGGCATCGCCAACGCGAATGCCTTCCGGGTTGAAACCGCCGGAGCCAAACGGGCTGGTGCCACCGGTGCCGATCCATTTGTTGCCGCCGGCGTGACGTTCCTTCTGTTCTTCCAGACGCTTCTTGAACTCTTCGATCAGCTTGTCCAGTCCGCCAAGTGACTGAATCTGCGCGCGCTCTTCGTCGCTCAGCGAACGTTCGAATTCTTTGCGCAGCCAATCTTCGGGAATCAGCGCCTGCAAGTGATCGTCGAGTTTTTCCAGCCCATTGAAGTAGGCACCGAACGCACGGTCGAACTTGTCGAAATGCCGTTCGTCCTTCACCAGAATCGCCCGTGACAAGTAGTAGAACTCGTCCATGTCCGCGAAGGTGACGCGCTGTTTCAGCGCGTTGATCAGGTCGAGCAGTTCGCGCACCGACACCGGTACCTTGGCTGCACGCATTTCATTGAACAGGTTGAGCAGCATGGCATCAGCCTCTTAGCGGGTGCCGCGACGGCTCATGAACGCCAGACGCTCAAGCAATTGCACGTCCTGTTCGTTCTTCACCAGGGCGCCGGCCAGCGGCGGAATCGCTTTGGTCGGATCGCGTTCGCGCAGTACCGCTTCGCCGATGTTGTCGGCCATCAACAGCTTCAGCCAGTCGACCAGTTCCGAGGTCGACGGCTTCTTCTTCAGGCCCGGTACCTTGCGCACGTCGAAGAACACGTCCAGCGCTTCGCTGACCAGATCTTTCTTGATGTCCGGGTAGTGAACGTCGACGATTTTCTGCAGCGTGTTGCGGTCGGGGAAGGCGATGTAGTGGAAGAAGCAGCGGCGCAGGAAGGCGTCCGGCAGCTCTTTCTCGTTGTTGGAGGTAATGATGATGATCGGGCGCTTTTTGGCCTTGATGGTCTCGTCGATCTCGTAAACGTAGAACTCCATCTTGTCGAGTTCTTGCAGCAAGTCGTTGGGGAACTCGATGTCGGCCTTATCGATTTCGTCGATCAGCAGAATGACCCGCTCTTCGGACTCAAACGCCTCCCAGAGTTTGCCCTTTTTCAGGTAGTTGCGAACATCGTGAACCTTTTCCGTGCCCAGTTGCGAGTCGCGCAGACGGCTGACCGCATCGTACTCGTAGAGGCCCTGATGCGCCTTGGTGGTGGACTTGATGTGCCAGGTGATCAACTTGGCGCCGAACGATTCGGCCAGTTGCTCGGCGAGCATGGTCTTGCCGGTGCCCGGCTCGCCCTTGACCAGCAGCGGCCGCTCCAGGGTGATGGCGGCGTTGACCGCCAGCTTCAGGTCATCGGTGGCGACGTAGGCCTGGGTGCCTTCGAACTTCATCTGCTAATCCTCGAACGGTAACGCCGACCTGAACGGGCAGGGCGGGGGCGAAAAATCGGATGCCCGACTATAACGCGCGGCCCGGTCGACTGTGAACGCAGACGGGTTATTCAGTCTCTGAATGGGGCGTCACATGTTGACTCAGTCTCGGCCTAGGCCCAGACAAACACCCCTGTGGCGAGGGGATTCGTCCCCGATGGCTGCGAAGCAGCCCAAATAAAACTAACCCGCATCCGGCTTGGGTCGCTCATACCGGGCATTGAACGCTTGGATAAATCCATTACGTAAAATCTGCAAGAACGCTTCGAACGCGTTGATATCTTGCTGATGGACGTTACCGCTGAGTTCGACTTTGGTGGCGAACTGATTCTTGCCCTGGTTTTTAAGCACGGTTTCAGTGCCGCCGACCAGTGCCTCCCAGACCGAACGAAAGATACTTTTGTTCTTGTTTTCCACGTCCTGCTGCCAGTTGAACACTTCGACATCGCGCAGCAGCGGCTTGATGTATCCGGTAAGTTTGGCTTTTACGGCTTTGGCCTCAATCACCACATCACCGTGGCCGGCGTTGAAGTCGAACTTGCCATAGGCTGAGGCAAAGTCGTTCATGCGCTTGAGTTCGATATCGCGGGCGCGCAGGCGGAACTCAAAGTCTTCGAAGTTGCTCAGTGGATCGAAGGTCGCGGTGGTTTCCAGAGGCGCGTGGCCTAACAACAGCGCTTTGCCCTCGAAGCGTGCGTTGCGTTTACCTGCGGTGTCGACCACGTTTGTCAGGTTGTAGAGGCTGGCATCGACGTTTGTCGCATTCATGTTCACCGGCGGTTTGGAATTGAAGTTGCGGAAATTGATCCGCCCGTCGCTGATCCGCACTTCGTTAAGCGTAATCGGCAGGAGTTTGCCCAGTTGCTCACGCCAGTCGGTGCCTTTACCGGTCTGGGAGTTCTGTTTATTGCCTCCATCGACGAAGTTCACTTCGGGTTTGATGAATTGCACCTCGGCCACCACGGCATGGTCGTACCACAGCGAGTGCCAACTCACGGAAAGATCGATCAGCGGTGCATTGACGAACGGTACTGGCACCTTGCCGTCGACCTTGACGATCTTCAGGCCGTTGATTTTGTAAGCGCCACGCCACAGTGCCAGATCCACATCGGTGATCTGGCCGCGATAGTCGCCCATGTCCGCCAGCTTGCCGTTCAGGTAGTCGCGCACCAGGTAGGGCAGGGCGATGTGCAGCGCGATCAGCAGCACGACAATCGTGGCGAGGGTCCATAACGGCCAGCTATAACGACGCTTCATGGCGACATTTCCTAAACGATATAAAGCGATGGACTGTCACGCGCCGCAGACGTTCGACCCGACTGGACTGTGATGGGCAACAGGCATACCTTGGAGCGCTGAATTCAATGCTGCATAAGGACCCAGCCATGAGCCGTATTTTTGCTGACAACGCCCATTCCATCGGCAACACGCCGTTGGTGCAGATCAACCGCATCGCGCCGCGTGGCGTGACCATCCTGGCCAAGATCGAGGGGCGCAACCCCGGTTATTCGGTCAAGTGCCGGATCGGTGCCAACATGATCTGGGACGCCGAAAGCAGCGGCAAACTCAAGCCTGGCATGACCATCGTCGAGCCGACTTCGGGTAATACAGGCATTGGCCTGGCCTTCGTGGCTGCTGCTCGTGGTTACAAATTGATGCTGACCATGCCTGCGTCGATGAGCATTGAGCGTCGCAAAGTCCTCAAGGCCCTCGGCGCCGAATTGGTGCTGACCGAGCCCGCCAAGGGCATGAAAGGCGCCATCGAGAAAGCGGCAGAAATTGTTGCCAGTGATTCCGGCAAATACTTTATGCCGGCACAGTTCGATAACCCGGCCAACCCGGCTATTCATGAAAAAACCACGGGGCCGGAAATCTGGAATGACACGGATGGCGCCGTCGATGTGCTGGTGGCCGGGGTTGGTACCGGCGGAACCATCACCGGTGTTTCGCGGTATATCAAGAATACTCAAGGCAAACCGATTCTGTCGGTGGCCGTGGAGCCTATGGCATCGCCGGTGATCACCCAAGCGCTGGCCGGCGAAGAGATCAAGCCGAGCCCGCACAAGATTCAGGGCATCGGTGCCGGGTTCGTGCCGAAAAACCTCGATTTGACGATGGTTGACCGGGTAGAGCAAGTCTGCGACGAAGAGTCGAAAGCCATGGCGCTGCGTCTGATGCAGGAAGAAGGCATCCTGTGCGGCATTTCCTGCGGTGCGGCGATGGCCGTGGCCGTGCGTTTGGCCGAGACCCCCGAGATGCAGGGCAAGACCATCGTGGTGATTTTGCCGGACTCGGGTGAGCGTTATCTGTCGAGCATGCTGTTCAGTGATCTGTTCACTGAGCAGGAGAACCAGCAGTAAGCGGATTGATTCAGATCAGCCAAGGTTCAGTGTCGTTGTGTTATTGAGTGCTTTGTTGCGCAATGCTTGACACTGAAACTTGGGTTGGATGGGTTTTTCCCTTGGCCAGTAGTGTTTATCATGGCCGGCTGCCATGCAGGGTACGTGGCGTAGCGTTGTCTTTTTCCTGGGAGTTGTTGATGACCTTTTCGTTTGCCGCCAAGGCTTTGGTGTTGCTGCTGTTTGTGGGCAGCACGCTCTATGTGCATTTGCGCGGCAAGGCGCGTTTGCCGGTACTGCGTCAGTTCGTCAACCACTCGGCGCTGTTCGCCCCGTATAACGCCTTGATGTACCTGTTCTCCGGCGTGCCGTCCAAACCCTATCTGGATCGCAGCAAATTCCCGGAACTGGATGTGCTGCGCGACAACTGGGAAACCATCCGCGACGAGGCCATGCACCTGTTTGACGAGGGCTACATTCGCGCCGCCGAGAAGAACAACGACGCCGGTTTTGGCTCGTTCTTCAAGAAGGGCTGGAAGCGTTTCTACCTCAAGTGGTACGACAAACCGCTGCCGTCGGCCGAAACCCTGTGCCCGAAAACCGTGGCGTTGGTCAGTGCCATCCCCAACGTCAAAGGCGCCATGTTTGCGCTGCTGCCGGGGGGCAGCCATCTGAACCCGCACCGCGACCCGTTTGCCGGTTCGCTGCGTTATCACCTCGGCTTGTCGACACCGAACTCCGACGATTGCCGGATTTTCGTCGACGGTCAGGTCTACGCATGGCGTGACGGTGAAGACGTGATGTTCGACGAGACCTACGTGCACTGGGTCAAGAACGAAACCGACAAGACCCGCGTGATCCTGTTCTGCGACATCGAGCGACCGTTGAGCAATCGCCTGATGACCCGCATCAACCGCTTTATCAGTGGCTGGCTGGGCCGCGCGACTGCGCCCCAGAACCTCGACGACGAACGCGTTGGCGGAATCAACCAGGCTTACGCCTGGAGCAAGAACTTCAGCGACAGGTTCAGCGGTGTGGTCAAGCAGTGGAAGCGCCGCAATCCCAAGGCCTACCGCGTGATGCGCCCGATACTGGCAGTGGTGGTGTTGACGTTACTCGGGTATTGGCTGTTTGGTTGAGGCCGAACCAGAAGTGAAAAACCGCTCCTTGTGAGCGGTTTTTTCATGATGGGAACGCGAAAGAGGCGCCCGCGAGAATACCGCTTGGCTCCTCAACGGCTGGATTTGCCAATGCCTCCCTGATTCGCTGTAACTCCTTTTCAGACAACTCTCCAGCAGACCGCTTTCTATCGGCCTTTGTCGATTTAGCTTCTGAGGCCTTGTTTTCAACGACAGCTTTCATGGTATCTCCGGCGTTGATCATTAAATGAGCAGTTGCTCCGATACTAGTCTTAGTCAATAAGCTTCACAAGCCGACCCTCTGAGTCGAACTCAAAACCCAGTTGCTGGTAAAGAGATATGACCCCGGGAGAGGCTCCTGAATTTCAATTTGTTTGCTGCCTATGATTCGCGCGAAGTGAGTAACGGCGGTCAAGGCAAACGTCGCGACGCGACTCTTGAGCGGGTGATCGTTTCCTGCCTTGCCCTCCAAACGCACAATCTTCACTCTCAATCGACTCTGATTTGGGTTCGCAAAGCAGAGTCCGCACAGTTCCTGATCAAACCAGATGGCCAAATCGAAGCCCAATGGCTCTCTGGCCTTCCACCTGACAACTTCCTGCCAGGAGAAATGAGGATCAAGCCATTTTTCATAGGCGCTCAACGCCAGTGCATCGATTGCTTCGAAACGAACTCTGGAATGATCGACATCTACGATGCCTTTCTGCGCCAAATCATCTTGTAGTCTTGCAAACGTAGTACCCGCCAGTTTTCTGGCTTGCGACCTGTACAACTGATACCGCAAATACGTCCGTTCCCTTGGCATGTGATCTCTTGCATTCCATGTCCCCGTTGTTGGGCATTGCATTTGCCGATCAGCCTATTCACCTGCCTTCAACGTGTCGCTACCGGCCCTTTGCCCAAGTCATTGCAATCTGTGTCCCGCGCTGGTTATAGTCGGCGCTCGTGAGTCGGCGACTCACCCTTCCATCCCTTCAACAAAGATCTGCCTAAATGCCTGCATCCCTCATCAGCGCGGTAGTCGATTCAGCGGTCAACGCTGGCGTCGTGCCGTGCGGGAATCGGCAGCCCAAGCAGATCAGTCATTACCCTCCACCTGTCAGTAGCACACCGGTGTGCGCAGTCGTATCACCGCCGGGCGTTGGCGTTTCGGGCTGATCAGCATTCTCTGCTGACCCCAGCGCCCGCCAGAAAACTACTGAATTTCAGCCTCGGCTGAGTTGGCTATTTGCCTGACTACAGGTGGTATTCATGTTTGTCCTTTCGAAAAAAACCGCGCTTGCGGCGATGTCCACGAGCCTGTTCGTGCTGCTGTGGAGCAGCGGCGCGATCTTCTCCAAATGGGGCTTGGCCCACGCTTCACCGTTTGCGTTCCTGCTGATTCGCTTTGCCATTGCTTTGTGCGGATTGGTGCTGCTGATTCCGTTGCTCAAGCTGAAACTGCCCAAGGGCGGCAAGCCGATGCTGTTTGCGATTGCCACGGGCGTGGTGTTGCTGGGGGCTTATCAGATTTTCTATCTGCTGGCCTTGAACACCAAAGTAACCCCAGGCGTGATGGCAACCATCATGGGCGTGCAGCCGATTCTCACCGTTGTCTTGATGGAGCGGCAGCGCTCGGCGAGCCGGATGTTCGGTCTGGCGCTGGGGTTGGCCGGTCTGATCATGGTGGTTTATCAGGGGATTGGTCTGGCCGGGATGTCCTGGGCAGGGATGCTGTTCGGTCTGCTGGCGCTGGCGAGCATGACCCTCGGCTCTATCATGCAGAAGCGCATTACCGACAACCCCCTGGGCACACTGCCGGTGCAGTATCTGGCCGGGCTGTTGTTGTGTGGGGTTTTCGTGCCGTTCCAGCCGTTTCATTTTGAACACAGCGCAGGTTTTATCGTGCCGGTGTTGTGGATGGGCCTGGTGGTGTCGGTGCTGGCGACACTGTTGCTGTATCGCCTGATCGCACGGGGCAATCTGGTGAATGTCACGAGCCTGTTCTACCTGGTGCCGGCAGTGACGGCGGTGATGGATTATTTGATTTTCGGTAATCGCCTGGCCGTGCTGAGTGTGCTGGGGATGCTGTTGATCATCGTTGGCCTGGCGTTTGTGTTCCGTAAAACTGCATAAAACCTTGCGTAAAAAAAGGCCCGGGAGGCGACTCCCGGGCCTTTTTGCATCAGCGAATTACTGCGCGGCGGCTTGGGTAGATTTGACCACCGCCGGCTTCACCACCAGCCACAACGCCAGCGCAATCAACACCCCGCCATAGATGTGCGCCATCGACAGCGGCTCATCGAGAAACAACGCGCCCCACAACACGCCGAACGGCGGGATCATGAAGGTCACGGTCATCGACTTGACCGGGCCGATGGAACTCAGCAGACGGAAGTAAATGATGTAGGCAAATGCGGTGCAGCCCAGGCCCAGGCCCAGCAGCGACAGCCACACGCTCCAGCCGCCCCAACTTGCCGGTGGTGCGGTGATCACGCTGTAGCCGAACAGCGGCAGCAGGAACAGCGTCGCGCCGAGCATACTGCCCAGGGCCGAGAGGCGACTGTCCAATCCACCTGCCTGATCCAGCCAGCGTCGCGCGAGAAATCCTGCAAAACCGTAACAAGTGGTCGCGAGCAGACAGGCAACGGCGCCCATCAGCAATGGCAGATCAAACGCCACGGGACCGGCGCGGGTCAGCACGCCGACGCCGAACAGTCCGAGGAATACCCCCCCAAGTTTGGCCACGGTGAGTTTCTCACTGAAGAACAGTCCGCCGATCAGCACGCCCATCAAGGGGGTGGTGGCGTTGAAAATCGCTGAATAGCCGGCCGGCAATACTTGGGCCGCGACCGAATACAGGGTGGCCGGGATGCCCGAGTTGATCACGCCCAGCAGCATCACGGTTTTCAGTTTGCCTTTGAAATCCCAGCGCACGCGCATCAACCCCAGGATCACCACCAGACCGACAGCGGCAATCGATACCCGGAAGAATCCGGTCGGCACCGTACCGACCACTGGCGCAATGATGCGCATGAACAGGAAGCTCGCGCCCCAGATAGCAGCGAGCGACAGCATGCGGAACATATCGACGGGACTCACGGTGACACTCCTTCCTTTATCGGGACGAGAGTGTTGCCGAGCGCCCTGACGATGGCAACCGCTATTGGGGCATTTAACTTTGGTCCGACCGGTCCAATGTTTACGCCGGCAACGAATAATTCCTGTCGTGTGCAACCACGACGCGGTTTTGGCACAAATTGCACTTCACCTGCGGCCGGTTCCGTGGCTAAGCTCAAGCATTCCGAATGCACGCAGAGGTCTCATCTATGCCGCAGCAATGGCCAGCCCCCGACATCGCCCGCATGATCCTCGATGGCTTTGACGATTACCGCGAGCATTTCCGTCGGATCACTGACGGCGCTCGGGAGCGCTTCGAACAGGCGCGCTGGCAGGAGATCCAGACGGCATCGGCGGCGCGGATCAACCTCTACGAAGACAAGGTCGGTGAAACCATCGCCCGGCTGCGTGAACATTTCGACGATGAAGCACTGATGGACGTCAATGGCTGGCCACTGGTGAAAAGCGCCTACATCAGCGTCATCGATTTGCGCTTCGACGATGAGCTGTCCGAGACCTGGTACAACTCGATTTTCTGCGGGCTGTTCAGCCATGACCTGATCAGCGACGGCTGCATGTTCATCCATACCACCCGGCCGAGCCTGCGCCGCGCCCGGGCGGCGCAAACCCGAACCTACAAGCCGCAAGGTCAGTTGTCCGGGATGCTGGCGAGTATCTTTGCCGATTATCGTTTTGGTGAGGATTACGCCGATTTGCCCGGTGACCTGCACCGCCTCGAAGCGCAGTTGCGCGAGAACCTGCCGGACTGGGTCTGCAAGGATCCGGAACTGAGCGTCGAACTGTTTTCTTCGGTTCTGTACCGCAACAAGGGCGCGTATCTGGTCGGGCGCATCTACACCCGCGACGAGCAATGGCCGCTGGTCATTCCGCTGCTGCACCGCGAAGGTCGTGGGGTTCAGATCGATGCGCTGATCACCGACGAAGCCGACGTGTCGATCATCTTCTCCTTCACCCGCTCGTATTTCATGGTCGATGTACCGGTGCCGGCGGAGTTCATCGGCTTCCTGCGGCGCATTTTGCCGGGTAAGCACATCGCCGAGTTGTACACCTCGATCGGTTTCTACAAACACGGCAAGTCCGAGTTCTATCGCGCGCTGATCAATCACCTGGCCAACACCGACGATCAGTTCATCATGGCCCCCGGCGTGCGCGGCATGGTGATGAGCGTCTTCACGCTGCCGGGTTTCAACACCGTGTTCAAAATCATCAAGGACCGTTTTTCGCCGTCGAAAAACGTCGACCGCGCCACGGTCATCGAGAAATACCGTTTGGTGAAAAGTGTGGACCGGGTTGGGCGCATGGCCGATACCCAGGAGTTTGCCGATTTCCGTTTTCCGCTGAGCAAGTTCGACCCCGCGTGCCTTGAAGAATTGCTGGAAGTGGCGGCGTCCACGGTCTCGGTCGAGGGCGATACGGTGCTGATCCGCCACTGCTGGACCGAGCGGCGGATGACGCCGCTCAACCTGTACCTGGAGAACGCCAACGATGCCCAGGTGCGTGAGGCGCTGGAGGATTACGGCTTGGCGATCAAGCAATTGGCGGCGGCGAATATCTTTCCCGGCGACATGCTGCTCAAGAACTTCGGCGTCACCCGCCACGGGCGGGTGGTGTTCTATGACTACGACGAAATCTGCTTCCTGACCGAAGCCAACTTCCGCCACATCCCGACACCGCGCACGCCGGAGGATGAAATGGCTTCAGAGCCGTGGTACTCGATCGGGCCGCTGGATGTGTTTCCCGAAGAGTTTCCGCCGTTTCTGTTTGCCGATTCGGGGCAACGCAAGTTGTTCGACCAATTGCATGGCGAGTTGTACAACGCCGATTACTGGAAGAGCCTGCAGGAGGCGATTCGGGCGGGGAAGGTCATTGATGTGTTTCCGTATCGGCGTAAGGGCCTGGATAACGAATAACAGCCGCGACGAGCGGCAACTTACAAGCTTCAAGTCAGCAGCGGATTCAACTTGCGGCTTGTAGCTTGCCGCTTGTAGCTGCTTTTCTGCGACAATCGCCCCCCTGCGCCACTAGACGACTGAATTGCGTACCCGATGACCGAAGAATCGCCCTCCATCGACAAACTGCTGAAAAACCTCGATCACGCCATGCTCGCCGACCGCCACCGGCTGCGGCGGCAGTTGCTTGAGCTGCGTAAAAAGCCAGACGAGGCCAAGCTGGCCCAGTGGGTGGCGCGCATGCAGGCGTCCTGTGACCAGGTGCTGGCGCGCCGTGCCAGCCTGCCGGTGATTCGTTACGACGACAGCCTGCCGATTGCGGCCAAGCGTGACGAGATCAAAAAGGCGCTGGAAAAACATCAGGTGCTGATCATCGCGGGCGAAACCGGCTCGGGCAAAACCACGCAGTTGCCGAAAATCTGTCTGGAGATCGGTCGCGGCCAGCACGGTTTGATCGGCCACACCCAGCCACGGCGGATCGCTGCACGCAGCGTTGCCAGTCGCGTCGCCGAAGAACTCGCGACGCCGCTCGGGTCGCTGGTGGGCTATCAGGTGCGCTTCGAAGATCAGAGCGATTCCAACACCCTGATCAAACTGATGACCGACGGCATCCTGCTGGCGGAAACCCAGAACGACCGCTATCTGGAACGCTACGACACGATCATCGTCGACGAAGCTCACGAACGCAGCCTCAACATCGACTTCCTGCTCGGTTACCTGAAAACCCTGCTGCCGCGCCGCCCCGACCTGAAAGTCATCATTACCTCGGCGACCATCGACCTGGAGCGCTTCTCCAAGCACTTCGACGATGCGCCGATTGTCGAAGTCTCCGGCCGCACCTTCCCGGTGGACACCTGGTATCGCCCGCTGACCCTGGAGCAGGACGAGGAGGGCAACCGCGTTGAGGACGACCTGACCGTCGATCAGGCAATCCTCGCCACCCTCGACGAAATTGCCGCCTACGAGCGCAGCGAACGTCGCAGCCCAGGCGATGTGCTGGTGTTCTTGCCCGGCGAGCGCGAGATTCGCGATGCCGCCGACATGCTGCGCAAGGCCCAACTCAAACACACCGAGATTCTGCCGCTGTACGCGCGCCTGTCGCCGGCCGAGCAGCAGCGGATTTTCCAATCGCACCCGGGCCGTCGCGTCGTGCTGGCGACCAACGTCGCCGAAACCTCGCTGACCGTACCGGGCATCCGTTACGTGATCGACAGCGGCACTGCGCGCATCAGCCGCTACAGCTACCGCGCGAAGGTTCAGCGTCTGCCAATCGAAGCGATTTCCCAGGCCAGCGCCAACCAGCGTAAGGGCCGTTGCGGCCGTGTCGAACCGGGCATTTGCATACGTTTGTACAGCGAAGAAGATTTCCTCGGTCGCCCGGAATTCACCGACCCGGAGATTCTGCGCACCAACCTCGCGGCGGTTATTTTGCAGATGTTGCATCTGCGCCTCGGCGAGATTACTGCGTTCCCGTTTATCGAGCCGCCGGACGGCAAGGCGATCAGCGACGGTTTCAACCTGCTGCAAGAACTCTCGGCGGTGGATCGCAACAGTCAGTTGACCCCGCTTGGCCGTCAGTTGGCGCGCCTGCCGGTCGACCCGCGCATGGGCCGCATGCTGCTTGAGGCGGCGAAACTGGGCAGCTTGCAGGAAGTGCTGATCGTCGCCAGTGCCATGTCGATTCAGGACCCGCGCGAACGTCCGCCGGAACGCCAGCAAGCGGCGGATCAGGCCCACGCGCAATGGAAGGATGTCGATTCCGACTTCGCCGGCCTGGTCAATCTGTGGCGCGGTTTTGAAGAACAGCGCCAGGCGCTGACCGCCAGCCCGTTGCGCAATTGGTGCCGCAAGAACTTCCTCAACTATTTGCGTCTGCGCGAGTGGCGTGATTCCCATCGCCAGTTGAGCCTGATCTGCCGCGACATGCAGTTGAGCCTCAATAAAGAACCGGCCGATTACCCGAAACTGCACAAAGCGGTGCTCGTCGGTTTGCTCAGCCAGATCGGCCAGAAAACCGAGGACGGCGATTACCTCGGCGCCCGTCAGCGACGTTTCTGGATTCACCCGTCGTCGGGCATCGGCAAGAAGCGTCCGCAATGGCTGATGACCGCCGAACTGGTGGAAACCACCAAGCTCTATGCGCGCATGGTCGCCAAGATCGACGCCGACTGGATCGAGCCGCTGGCCGGGCATCTGATCAAGAAAAATCACTTCGAACCGCACTGGGAGAAGAAGCGCGGCCAGGTCGTGGCCTTCGAGCAGATCACCCTGTTCGGGCTGATTGTGGTCGGGCGCCGACCGGTTCATTACGGTCCGGTTGACCCCGTGGTTTCGCGTGAGCTGTTTATCCGCGAAGGTCTGGTGCGGGGCGAGATTCAGTCCAGAGCCAAGTGCCTGACCGCCAACAAACAACTGCTCGAACAGCTCGATGAACTGGAAGCCAAGGCCCGTCGCCGCGACATTCTGGCCGATGAAGAAACCCTGTACGCCTTCTACGATGCGCGGCTGCCGGCGGAGATTCACCAGACCGCGACGTTCGACAGTTGGTACCGGATCAACAGCCAGAAAGACCCGCAACTGCTGATCATGCGCGAAGAAGACGTGCTGGCCCGCGAGGCCAGTGAAGTCACCGCGCTGCATTACCCCGACACCTTGCACATCGGTGATCTGGAACTGACGCTCAGTTATCACTTCGAACCCAATCACCCCCGTGACGGCGTGACCCTTCGGGTGCCGGCGCCGTTGCTGCCGATGCTGCCGCCGGAGCGCCTGGAATGGCTGGTGCCGGGGATGATCGAGGCCAAGTGCATCGCCCTTGTGCGCAATCTGCCCAAAGCGTTGCGCAAGAACTTCGTGCCGGTGCCTGACTTCATCAAGGCTGCGCTGCAACGCATGACCTTCGCCGAGGGCTCGCTGCCCCAGGCGTTGGGGCGCGAGTTGTTGCGCATGACCGGTGCGCGGGTCAGCGATGAGGCGTGGGCGGAAGCGGCGCAGCAGGTCGAAGGGCATCTGCGCATGAACCTGGAAATCGTCGATGGCCAAGGCAAATTCCTTGGCGAAGGACGGGACCTGGCCGAACTGACCGCGCGTTTTGCCGAAGCCAGTCAGGCCGCACTGGCCGTGCCGCAGAGCGCGAAGAGTCAGCAGCCGGTGGAGGCGAAAGTCTTCGCGCCGGTGGCAGCAAAAACTCAGCAGAAGATTGCCGGGCTGTCGATGACGGTCTATCCAGCGCTGGTGGAAGAGGGCGGCACGGTCAAGGAAGGGCGGTTCTCGACCCCGGCCGAAGCCGAGTTCCAGCATCGTCGTGCGTTGCAGCGCTTGCTCATGCAGCAACTGGCCGAACCGGCCAAATTCCTGCGTGGCAAGTTGCCGGGGCAGACCGAACTGGGCTTGCTCTACCGTGAACTGGGCCGGGTCGATGCGCTGGTCGAAGACATTCTGCTGGCCAGTCTCGACAGTTGCATTCTTGAAGGCGAAGACCCGTTGCCGCGTGACGGTGCAGGGTTGGCGGCGCTGGCCGAACGCAAACGTGGCAGTTGGACCGAGCACGCCGAGCGCGTGGCGCGGCTGACGCTGGAGATTCTGAAGATCTGGCATGGCCTGCAAAAGCGCTTCAAGGGCAAGATCGATCTGGCCCAAGCCGTGGCACTGAATGACATCAAGCAGCAGATCAGTCATCTGGTTTATCCGGGGTTCGTCCGGGAAACGCCGATGCAGTGGCTCAAGGAACTGCCGCGTTATCTGAAAGCCGTCGAACAGCGTTTTGAAAAACTGGGCGCGCAGGTGCAGAAGGATCGGGTCTGGAGCGGCGAACTCGCCGGCCTGTGGGCGCAATACCAGGCCCGCGCCGCCAAGCATGCCCAGGAAGGCAAACGCGATCCACAGCTTGAGTTGTATCGCTGGTGGCTGGAGGAATACCGGGTTTCGCTGTTCGCCCAGCAGTTGGGAACGAAAGTGCCGATTTCCGATAAGCGCCTGAATAAACAATGGACCCAAGTCGAACCCTAGATCTATCGACGAGCACAATCCCCCTGTGGGAGCGGGCTTGCTCGTGAAGGCGTAGTGTCAGATAACTGATTCGGTGACTGACACACCGCCTTCGCGAGCAAGCCCGTTCCCACATTCGGATTTGCGTTGTGCTTGAGAAAGGGGCCAAAACCTTGGGTTTATGGCAAACTTCGCGACCATAAATGCCTGTTTCGCGACCCAGAGCCTTCGGCGCGGTCACGTAACGGAATAAAACGATGCCAGGTTTGCGTCCCCCGGATGGGAATAGACCCTTTGTGTGTTGGTACGACGGTTCCAGCACTTTCTGCCTGAACAGATTAGAGAAACGACCATGCATAACGTCGTCATCAGCGGCACCGGCCTGTACACCCCGGCCAACAGCATCTCCAATGAAGAGCTGGTGCAGTCTTTCAATACCTACGTCGCGCAGTTCAACGCGGACAACGCAGACGCCATCGCCAGCGGCGACATCCAGGCCCTGACCGAATCCAGCGCCGCCTTCATCGAAAAAGCCTCGGGCATCAAGAGCCGCTTTGTCATGGACAAAGAAGGCATTCTTGATCCGCAGCGCATGGCCCCGCGTCTGCCGGAGCGTTCCAACGACGAATGGTCAGTACTTTGCCAAATGGCCATCGGTGCTGCCGAACAAGCCTTGCAACGTGCCGGCAAAACCGCCGCTGACATCGACGGCGTGATCGTCGCCTGCTCCAACTTGCAGCGTGCTTATCCGGCCATTGCCATCGAAGTCCAGGAAGCCCTGGGCATTCAGGGTTTCGGTTTCGACATGAACGTGGCCTGTTCCTCGGCCACCTTCGGCATTCAGGCGGCCGCCAACAGCGTGCAACTGGGCCAGGCCCGGGCGATCTTGATGGTCAACCCGGAAGTCTGCACCGGTCACCTGAACTTCCGTGACCGCGACAGCCACTTCATCTTCGGCGACGCCGCCACGGCCGTGATCATCGAGCGCGCCGATCTGGCTACGTCCAAATACCAGTTCGACGTGGTCAGCACCAAACTGCTGACCAAGTTCTCCAACAACATCCGCAACAACTTCGGCTTCCTCAACCGCGCAGCGGAAGAGGGCGTCGGTACTCGCGACAAGCTGTTCGTGCAGGAAGGCCGCAAGGTGTTCAAGGATGTTTGCCCGATGGTGGCTGAACTGGTCGGTACGCATCTGGAAGAGAACAAGCTCAATGTCGGCGATGTGAAGCGTTTCTGGCTGCATCAGGCCAATCTCAGCATGAACCATCTGATCGTGCGCAAACTGCTGGGCCGCGACGCCACCGAAGAAGAAGCCCCGGTGATCCTCGACACTTACGCCAACACCAGCTCTGCCGGTTCCGTGATTGCTTTCCACAAGTATCAGGATGATCTGGCTGCCGGTTCGCTGGCGGTATTGAGTTCGTTCGGTGCGGGTTACTCGATCGGTAGCGTGATTCTGCGCAAGCGTTGAAAGTGGTTTAATTTCCGCTTAATCACGCTGACCTTTCCTACATCCGAATCGGTTGAAACGCTGTAGTTTTCGGAAATGGCGGCAGGAGACGCTTCAGGCGAATCCTGCCGCTATCATTTTCGAAGTCGGAACAAGGGGATTGATGGATGGCGGTTGACGACACCCAACTGCTCGCGCGTTTGCTGGCAGGCGAGCAACAGGCTTTCAAGGAACTGGTCACGACTTATCAAAGCGCCATGCGCGCCGTCGCTTATGCGATTGTCGGCCAGCGTCACGTCGAAGAAGTGGTGCAAGATGCATGGCTGTCGGTAGTGCGCCATATCGGCAGTTTCGAAGGCCGCTCCAGTCTCAAGACCTGGTTGCTGACCATCACCGCCAACTCGGCCAAGAGTCGCTACAAGCAGAATCGCCGCGAAGTGTTGATGGATGACTTGCCGTCACCCCACGGCACCATTGATGATGACCGCTTTTCCCCCGGCGATGGCCACTGGCTGATCGCACCGTTCGCCTGGCACCAGGACACGCCTGAAGCGCTGCTCACTGAAAGCGAGTTGCGTGAGTGCCTCGAACACACACTGCTCAACCTGTCGGAACTGCAAAGCAGCGTTTTGTTGTTGCGCGAACGCCAGGGCCTTGAGCTCGAAGAGATCTGTAATCTTCTGGAGATATCGCTCTCCAATGTCCGTGTGCTGCTGCATCGTGCGCGGCTGAAAGTCTTCGCGACAGTGGAGCATTTTGAGGAGACCGGGGAATGCTGACCTGTAAGGAACAAGTAGCGCGCTCCAGCGATTATCTCGATGGCCAGCTGAGCTTTCGCGAAAAACTGATGGTGCGTCATCACCTGATGTTCTGCCCCAATTGCCGGCGCTTTATACGCCAGATGCGATTGATGCAGGCGACGCTGAAGGCGATGCCGGAGAAACCTGAAGAGGGTGTGGATGCGTTGGCCGAGCGGCTGGCGGCGCGGCGCCGGGAAGACAGCCCCTAGGGGGAGAAGCAGACTGGCGCGCCTGCGGCACACGGATGATGGGGATCGCCGTAGCCGCGCCAGACTGTTGAAGCATCTCAAGCGCTGCACCCGGATGAGAAGCGCATCGCCTGAGATCTGTTGCTCTGGTGCTTAGAATTTCGCTTCTGCGTCCAGTTGCAGAATGTTGGTGTCGGCGTCGCGCTGAGTGCGGCTGGAGTAGTCAGCCTTGGTCAGGAAGTACGTGGCGCCGAGGGCGAAATTCTTGTCGATGTCGTAACCGACTTTGAACTTGTGCCCACGCGAACCGGTGGTGCCATTGGCGAAGTCGGAATCAGTGAAGGCGCCGACCACAGCATTGCGTTGCACGTCACGATAGTTGTAGTCGAGGTTCAAACCGAAGACTTTCGACTTGGCACCGAGCAACCAGGCGGTGTCCTGATCGGTCACGGCATCGTTGTTCTTCACATACTGACCGTAGAACGAAAGCGGCATCGGCAGGCCGCCGATGTCGATCTGGCTGAAACCCTCGTACAGACGGAATTCGTTGTTGGCCGAGTTGCCATTGACGGCCAGTGCGCATGGCGTGGAAGAGCCCGTGCAACGGCTGTCCTGATCGTTCTGGTAGGCGTAGACGCTGCCGCCAACGGTCAGTTTCAGGTTGTCGGTGATGGCGATGCGGCTACCCAACTGGCCGGAGGTCAGGCGCAGGTCGTGACGGAATTGCACGCCTTCGCCGTCGACGTTGTCCTTGAGGTTGTAGTTGCCCAGGCTGCCGAACAGTTCGGCACTGCTGCCCAGTGGGTACTTGTAAGTGACCGCCAGACCTTCCGGGTTGATGTCGCCGTCCCAGATCACGTCGCCCATGCTCACCCACGGTTGCAGCATCTTGCCGCCGATCACGTGCAGGTTCTTGATCGCATCAGGGTGGTAGTCGATGTAGCCCAGGTCCAGCCAGATCTGCTTCTTGTCGAAGTAGTTGTCCTGATCCTGGTTGGTCGAACGAGCATCATCGCCGCCGCCGGTGGCGATACGGATGCCGGTGTCCACTTGCGGGTTGATCTCGGTGTAGGCACCCAGACGTGCACGGATGCGCTGACGATCCTTTTCGCGGCCGCCGTTGTTGGCTTCGCCGTCGATCTTGACGGTCTCCTGGCGGATGCGCACGTCACCCTTGAACTGGGTCTTGGCAGCCCAAGCCAGTTTCTGGTCGAAGACGCTTTGTTCGTTGGTCTTCTTTGCGACAGCCGCGACTTGTTCATTGGTCTCTTGCTGCGCCTGCTGGGCGATTTGCTGAGCCTTCTGATCCTTGGCCAGTTCAGTTTGCAGTTCTACATACTGCGCCTGGGAAATCGAACCGTTAGCCTTGAGCATGTCGAGCAGTTTGGCGTCGACTGCAGCACTGGCCGGAACGCTCATGGCCAGTAACAGGCCACCGCACAGGGCCGCCGCAGTTTTCGTGGAAGCAAGACGCATAGCAATCTCCGAAGATGAGTGGGATGGCTGAACCATCCTGGGCACAACCGACGGTTGAAGGTCGGAAAACAGTGTCCGGGTAGAACCCGGCGCTCTAAAAACAGGCGCCAGTATCGCGATGGTTTATGACAGGGCAGTGGCACGGTGATGGCAGGTTGATGACGGTGCGTATTGGTCGTGAACTATTGATCTAGAGCGCTGTCCGCCGATGGCGGGTGTGCAATGCGGCGCAATCGGCGATACTCGCCGAGCGCTGAAACCCCGATGTGGAGAGCTCTTTGATGCCGTTGCAATGCCTGCAGAACCTGTCAGAAATCGCCCCGGCCACTTGGGATGCATTGGTGCCGGACAATCAGCCGTTTCTGCGCCATGCTTTTCTCAGTGCGCTGGAGGACAGCGGCAGCGTCGGCCCTCACACCGGCTGGCAGCCCGAGCACTTGCTGCACATCGAAGATGGTCGGCTGATCGCCGCCTTGCCGGGTTACCGCAAGTGGCACTCCTACGGTGAGTATGTGTTCGACCATGGCTGGGCCGATGCCTGCGCCCGGGCCGGAATCGATTACTACCCCAAACTGTTGACGGCTGTGCCGTTCAGTCCAGTCAGCGGCCCGCGGTTGCTGGCGGCCAAGGTCGAAGACGGTTTTGAGCTGCTCAAGAGCCTGCCGGGTTATCTGGAAATCGAAGGGCTGTCCGGCGCGCACATCAATTTCACCGATCCGTTCACCGACGCCGCCATGGCCGAGCAGCCGGGCTGGTTGCAGCGCATTGGCTGTCAGTATCACTGGCACAATCGCGGCTATCGCGACTTTCAGGATTTTCTCGACGTGCTCAGTTCGCGCAAGCGCAAACAGATGCGCAAGGAGCGCGAGCAGGTGGCGGGGCAGGGCTTCGAATTTGAATGGCTACAAGGGCGAGAGCTAAACGAATCGCAGTGGGATTTCGTCTACGCCTGTTATGCCAATACCTACGCAGTGCGTCGGCAAACACCGTATCTGACGCGAGCATTCTTCAGCTTGCTGGCAGAACGCACGCCCGAATCGATTCGTGTGGTGCTGGCCAAGCAGGGCTCACGGCCAGTGGCCATGGCCTTCAGTCTGGTAGGCGGTGATAGTTTTTACGGGCGCTATTGGGGATGCCTGGCCGAGTTTGATCGGCTGCACTTTGAAACCTGTTTTTATCAGGGCATGGACTACGCGATTGCCCAGGGCTATCAGCGTTTCGATGCCGGTGCTCAGGGCGAGCACAAACTGATTCGTGGCTTCGAACCGGTGATCACTCACTCGTGGCATTACCTGCGGCATCCGGGTCTGAAAGCGGCGGTCAAAGACTTCCTGCAGCAGGAACGCGCCGGTGTCCTGGCCTACGCCGAAGAGGCCAGAGCGGCCTTGCCCTACCGCCAAACCTAAATCTCCAATGTGGGCGCGGGCTTGCTCGCGCCCACATTTGGTTTTGTGTTGGACTCAGGTTTTTTCGTTACCCAACCAGAGATAAATCACTCCACCGGCCACCGCACCCGACAGCGGCGCCACCCAGAACATCCACAACTGCGCGAGCGCCCAGCCGCCGACCATCAGAGCCGGGCCCGTGCTGCGGGCCGGGTTGACCGAGGTGTTGGTCACGGGAATGGAGATCAGGTGGATCAAGGTCAGCGCCAGACCTATGGCAATCGGTGCAAGGCCCGGCGGGGCGCGCTTATCGGTGGCGCCCAGAATGATGATCACAAACATCGCGGTCATCACCAGTTCCGTGACAAACCCTGTGGCCATCGAATACTTGCCGGGCGAGTGCTCGCCGTAACCGTTGGAGGCAAGGCCGGCGGCAATATCGAAACCCTCCCTGCCGCTGGCAATGTAGTAAAGCAGCGCTGCCGCCAGAATCCCGCCGAGCACTTGGGCGATGATGTAGGCAGGCAACTCTTTGGCCGGAAACCGACCGCCGACAAACAGACCGACCGAGACGGCCGGGTTGAGGTGACATCCGCTGATGTGGCCGATGGCAAACGCCATGGTCAGCACCGTCAGACCAAATGCCAGGGCCACCCCCAGCACCCCGATTCCCAAAGGTGAAGACGCGGCGATCACCGCACTGCCACAACCGCCCAACACCAGCCAGAACGTACCCAACAACTCCGTGACTGAACGTTTGAACAGAGACATGAGAAGAGTCCTTGATAGGCGTGCTATCGAGACTGCATCGAGTTATGCGTCCTTGCGGACTTACGACAGGTTCCCTGCCGGAACCTTGGCTGAGTACAGCACGCTTTGGATGGATTTCCAGCAGGCGATAAAAAACCGCCAGCACCCGTGGTTAAAGGGCTGTGGCGATCTTCAAGGTGGTTGCAGGCCAATGTGGAAGGGGGCTTGCTCCCGAAGGCGGCGTGCCAGTCAAATGTTCGGTACTGACACCCCGCTTTCGGGGGCAAGCCCCCTCCTGACCCAATGATCAATCGATCCCGACGAACCCCCCGGTCTGGTGCGCCCATAACCGCGAATACAAACCGCCATGGGCCAACAGTTCGGCATGAGTGCCGCTCTCCGCGATCTTGCCGTTTTCCAGCACCACCAGGCGATCCATGCGCGCGATAGTCGAGAGGCGGTGAGCAATGGCGATCACGGTTTTGCCCTGCATCAGGGTTTCCAGGCTTTCCTGAATCGCGGCTTCGACTTCCGAGTCCAGGGCCGAGGTCGCTTCGTCCATGATCAGGATCGGCGCGTCCTTGAGCAGCACTCGGGCAATCGCGATGCGCTGACGTTGGCCGCCCGACAGCTTCACCCCGCGCTCACCAACATGCGCGTCGAAGCCAGTGCGTCCTTCAGCGTCCGACAGCAGTGGAATGAACTCATCGGCACGAGCCTTGTGCACGGTGTCCCAAAGCTGTGCGTCAGTTGCGTCAGGTTTGCCGTACAGCAAGTTGTCGCGGATTGAACGGTGCAGCAGTGAGGTGTCCTGGGTGATCATGCCGATCCGCGCACGCAGGCTTTCCTGGCTGACTTCGGCGATGTTCTGGCCGTCGATCAGGATGCGTCCGCCCTCGACGTCATAGAGGCGTAGCAGCAGGTTGACCAAGGTTGATTTACCGGCGCCGGACGGTCCGATCAGACCGATTTTTTCACCCGGTTTGATGGTCAGGTTGAGGTCGCCGATGATGCCTTTCTTCTTGCCGTAGTGGAAATCGACGTGCTCGAAACGCACTTCGCCGCTGGCGACGGCCAGCGGTTTGGCCTGTTCGTGATCGGTGACGCTGACCGGTTGCGAGATGGTCCGCAGACCGTCCTGGACCATGCCGATGTTTTCGAAGATGCCAGTGACCACCCACATGATCCAGCCGGACATGTTGACGATGCGGATCACCAGGCCGGTGGCCAGGGCAATGGCGCCGACGGTGATCAGCGATTGCGTCCACAACCACAGGGCCAGCGCGGTTGTGCCGACGATCAGCAAGCCGTTCATGGCGGTGATCGCCACGTCCATGCTGGTGACCACGCGGCCGGCCATTTGAGCTTTGACGGTTTGTTCTTCGATCGCTTCCTTGGCGTAGTGCTGTTCGAAATGAGTGTGAGCGAACAGCTTGAGCGTGGCGATATTGGTGTAGCCGTCGACGATTCGGCCCATCAGTTTCGAACGTGCGTCGGAGGCTTCCACCGAGCGGTCCTTGACCCGCGGCACGAAGTAACAGAGTGCGCCGATGTAGGCGACGATCCACGTCAGCAACGGGACCATCAGACGCCAGTCGGCTTCGGCGAACAGCACCAGCGCGCTGATCGCGTAGATCCCCACATGCCACAGTGCATCCACCGCTTGCACCGCTGAATCACGCAGCGAGTTGCCGGTCTGCATGATGCGCTGGGCAATGCGCCCGGCAAAGTCGTTCTGGAAGAAGTTCAGGCTCTGCTTGAGCACGTAGCTGTGGTTCTGCCAGCGGATCATGCTGGTCATGCCGGGGCTTAATGTCTGGTGCACCAGCAGGTCGTGCAGGCCGAAGAAAATCGGTCTGAGCACAAGCGCAACCACCACCATCCACGTCAGTTCGAGGGCGTGATCACTGAAGAAATTCGGGTTTGGCGTACCTTGGGCCAAGTCGATGATGCGACTCAGGTAACTGAACAGTGCCACTTCGATCAGCGCGGCGAACAGGCCGACCACCAGCAGGGCGGCGAAACTCGGCCAGACCTGCTTCAGGTAATAGGTATAGAAGGGGAGCACACGGTCGGGCGGAGACGCCGTCGGGGCGTCGCGGAATATGTCGATCAGTTGTTCAAAACGGCGATAGAGCATCAGATAACCGCCCGGAGTACGGGCTCTCCTTTTATCAGTGTGAGCGGCGCGGGATCAGGCCGGCGCCGCTCGATATGCCCTGTACAGCTTAGTCGATGACTTTGGCCGACTTGATATGCACAGGAACGGCAGGCACATCTCGCATGCCATTTTTGGTGGTGGTTTGCGAGTTGACGATGATGTCCACGACATTCATTCCATCAAGGACCTTACCGAATACGGCGTAACCATCACCCTGGTCGAGGAAGTCGTTGTCTTTCACGTTAATGAAAAACTGGCTGGTGGCCGAGTCAGGATCTGAAGTGCGCGCCATGGCCAACGTCCCTCGGACGTTGTGCAGACCATTTTTCGATTCGTTTTTGATCGGTGCCTTGGTTTCTTTCTGTTGCATTTGCTCGGTGAAGCCGCCGCCCTGGGCCATGAAGCCCGGGATCACACGGTGGAAGATGGTGTTGTTGTAGAAGCCGCTATTGACGTAATCCAAGAAGTTTTTGGTACTGATCGGTGCTTTGACCGCATCCAGCTCAATGATGATCGGACCGTTGTCGGTGATCAGTTCAACCTTGGGTTGCGGCGCAGCCATCAGGTTGGCAGCAAACAGCACGGTGCCGGCGACGAGGGCGAGTTTTTTCAGCATGGGTCAGTGATCCTGAGATTGAATATCGGCTGCGGCGAGAAACTCCAGCAGCGTTTGATTGAAGCGTTCGGGTTGATCGAGCGGGGTGGCATGGCGCGAATCGGCAATCACCACCAGCCGCGCATCGGGCAGCAGTTTTACATAGGTTTCTTTCAGTGCCACAGGTGTGTAATCACGGTCGGCACTGACGATGAGCGTTGGACAGGTCACCCGGGAAAGTCGTTCCTGAACCCCCCAGCCAACAATTGCATCGAAGCTGGCGAGATAAGCACGTTTGTCGTTTTTTGCCCAGCGTTCCGCCATTTTCTGCCGCAGATTCGCCTGTTCGGGTTTTGGGAACAGTTTGCTGCCCAGCGCCTTGCCGATGGTCGCCAGGCTCAGCACGCGCATCAGACTCCAGCGTTTGAACCATTGCCAGTAGTCGTCGCGGCTGCGCAGTTTGACTTCAGGGGCGCTGTTGACGATGGTCAGGCTCTTGAGCATCTGCGGCTGATCGACACCGAGCTGGAAGCCGATCATGCCGCCCATCGACAGACCCACGTAGTGCACCGGACCGAGGTTCAAATACTCGATCAGCGCCACCATGTCGGCGCTGAACCCCGCGATGCTGTACCGCTCGCGGGGTTTGTCCGAGCGCCCGTGGCCGCGGATATCCGGGACGATCACCCGGTAGTGCGTGGCCAGCGCCGGGATCTGCATTTCCCAATCCAGCGTGCTCGAACCGAGCCCGTGAACCAGCAGCAACGGCGTGCCGTGGCCATATTCCTCGTAGTGCAGGTTGCAACCTTCGTGCGCAAAATAGGCCATCGGAGGACTCCGTGTCAGGCTTGCTCAGGGGCGGCGAACGGTGCGTCCAGCGGCAAGGTGTCGAAGGTGCGCAACAGTTCGATGAGGATTTGTGTGGCCGGGCCCAGCGGTTTGTCCTTGTTCGAATACAGATAGAAACTCGGGTTGCGACTGCCGCCCTGATCCAGCGGTAGCAGCTTGAGCGATCCCTCTTTCAGTTCCCGTTCGATCATGTGCCGCGGTAACCAAGCAAAGCCCAGGCCGCTGCTGACGAATGTCGCGGCCGTGGCGAGGCTGCCGACGGTCCAGCGCTGTTCGGCGCCGAGCCAGCCGACATCCCTTGGCTGTTGACGACCGGAGTCGCGGATGACCACTTGCATCTGGGTTTCCAGATCCTGGAAGCTCAGTTCACGATTGAGCCGATGCAGGCTGTGGTCAGGATGGGCAACCGCAACAAATTCCACGTCGCTCAGTTCCGCGCCGAGGTAGCCGGGAATGCTCAGGCCAGTGATGGCCAGATCGGCCACGCCTTCGAGCAGCACTTCCTCGACACCCGACAACACTTCCTCACGCAGTCGCACCCGACACCCACGGCTCTGTGGCATGAACGCAGTCAACGCACGCACGATACGTGCACTTGGATAGGCTGCGTCGACCACCAATCGCACTTCTGCTTCCCAGCCTTGCTCCATGTGATGGGCAAGGTCTTCCAGTTGGCTGGCCTGTTTCACCAGTTGTCGCGAGCGGCGCAGCAACACGCCGCCAGCATCGGTCAGCACGGCTTTACGCCCGTCGATGCGCAGCAGCGGCACGCCGAGCTGATCCTGCATGCGGGCGACGGTGTAGCTCACCGACGACTGCGAACGATGCAGTGCCTCGGCCGCTTGGGCGAATCCGCCGTGGTCGACCACGGCCTGCAATGTTCGCCATTGATCCAGGGTCACGCGGGGCGCTTTCATCAATAGCTCCTCTTGTCCTAAGCTGACGGTCCCCATTGGAGACTGTCGAATGAAAAAATTCTGTTGTGTGGTGCTGGCACTGCTGCCGTTGACAGCCTTTGCGTATCCGATCGATGTGCAGAAAAATCTCAATGGCATGAAGATCGACTACCAGAGTTTCGCCACGGATAACGACATTGGCTCCATCCAGGTGGCCAACTACGGCGACGTCGACGCGAGCTGCAAAGTGGTGTTCCGCAACGGTCCCGAGGCGCCACGGACACGTAACATCGAAGTCGTGGCCGGCAAACATAAAAACGCCACGGCCAAGTTCACCCGCACCATTATCAAACTGCGCATCGATCTGACCTGTACCCCGAAATAACTGCAAATCTTCCTTGTGGGAGCGGGTTTGCTCGTGAGGGCGGTAGATCAGTCATCCATGCTCATGCTGACACATCGCCTTCGCCAGCAAGCTCACTCTCAAAGGGTTGAGTTGCATCTAAACTAAATTTTCGATGCTTTGCAGCAATTATTTGCGCTTTTTCATCGATTCAGCTCTGTTTAACCTTCACTCCATCGACCTACAACATTCTCGGATGGAGGCTACACAACATGTCCCGCGTTCTGATCATCGAAAGCAGCGCCCGCCAGCAAGACTCGGTGTCCCGTCAGTTGACCCAGACCTTCATCAATCAGTGGAAAACCGCGCACCCCGACGATCAGATCACTGTGCGTGATCTCGCCGTGAACCCGGTGCCGCACCTGGACATCAACCTGTTGGGCGGCTGGATGAAGCCTGCCGATCAGCGCAACGACAGCGAACAGTCTTCTCTGGATCGCTCCAACGAATTGACTGATGAACTGCTGGCTGCCGACGTGCTGGTCATGGCCGCGCCGATGTACAACTTTGCGATCCCGAGCACCCTCAAGGCCTGGCTTGACCATGTGCTGCGTGCCGGCGTCACCTTCAAGTACACCGACACCGGTCCGCAAGGCCTGCTGAGCGGCAAACGTGCCTACGTGCTGACCGCTCGCGGCGGGATTTACGCCGGCGGCCCTGCTGATCATCAGGAACCCTACCTGCGTCAGGTAATGGGTTTTATCGGTATCCACGACGTGACCTTCATCCATGCCGAAGGCATGAACCTGGGTGGCGACTTCCAGGAGAAGGGCCTGAACCAGGCCAACGCCAAACTGGCTTCGGTCGCTTGATATGTTAATCGCCAGATAATCACTGGATGTTCTAGTGCTCTGGCGCAACCCCTTCAAGGTTTTACGCGCATCGAACCTCCCTTTGCACTTATTGCTCCTGAGTGCTGTAGCCCGATTGAACGCTTTAGCGAGATCGGGCTTTTTTTTGTTCTTCACGCAATCCCGGTAATCCGTGAACATAAAAAAAGCCCCGCCTGAATATTCAGGCGGGGCTTTTTATTGGCTTTTGGAATCAGACGAGGGGTTTAGGCTCGTGTTCTTTTTCCTGGGGCTCTTCGTGATGCTCGGCCGCGTCCTGAACGGAGCGAGGAGCTTCAGCGATGGCTGCTTCAACGACGACTTCTTCAGCGGCCGGGGCAGGAGCTGCCTCGAACACTTCAGCAGCAGGCGCAGCAGCGGCAGCCAGTTCAGTTTCCTTCTGCAGGCGCTCTTCTTCGCGCTTGCGACGACGCACTTCGCGTGGATCGTTTGGAGCGCGGCCGTTTGGCGTCAGCGCACTGACCGCAGGGGCCTCAACCGCTGGGGCTTGGGCAACCACTGGAGCTTCGACGACCGGCGCTGGAGCAGGTTCGGCAGCGGCAACCACTGGCTCGGACACCATGGCTTGTGGCACTTCAGCTTCAGCAGCAGGCGCTGGCGCTTCGGCTACGGTCGGCTCTGCAACCCAGTTGAATGCAGTTTGCTCTTCGCGAACTTCACGCACGCTATCGGTCACGGTTTCAGCGACGGCTTCGACAACCGGCTCTGCAACGAGAACTGGCTCTTGGGCTGCGAAAGCAGGTTCGGCAGCGATTTCAATCTGAGGCTGGGCTTCAACCTGGTCTTGAGTTTCGCGAACCGGTGCTACTTCGACTTCCGGAGCCGCAGTCACTTCCACCGGAGTGGTTGCTTCAACCGCCGGTGCTTCAACTGGAGCAGTTTCCAGTGTTGCGGCAGTGGCACGTTCGGCTTGCTCGTTGGCTTGTGCTTCAGCCGGAGCGCTGATGACGCTGCTGGCGACGGCGGCGGTAACAGCCAGGCCGGCGGCCAGATCGGCAGCGCTTGGTGCTTCAGCGTTTTCGCCGGACTCGGATTCTTCCGAGCCTTCGATCACGTTGCCGTTGGCATCACGCTGACGCTCGCGACGGTTGCTGCGACGACGCTGGCCGCGGGAGCGACGACGTGGACGATCGCCTTCGGCGTTCTCCGAACCATCTTCCGGCAGTTGCTCTTCGTTGGTGATCACTTCGTCTTCAACAATGGCGGCAGCGGCCTGCTCTGCACGCGGTTGACGCTCTTCACGCGGCGGGCGCGGTGCGCGCTCTTCGCGAGGCTGACGGGCCGGACGCTCTTCTGCATTAACGGCGACAACGGCTGCTGCTGGAGCGGCATCCAGTGGCTCGCGCAGTTCACGTACACGTTCTTCACGCTCGCCACGAGGCTTGCGGTCTTCACGCGGCGCACGTGGAGCGCGTTCTTCACGAGGTGCGCGAGGTGCGCGTTCTTCGCGGGCGGCTGGCACTTCAGTGCGAGCTTCGCGAGGGGCGCGCTCTTCGCGGGCCTCACGTGGCTGGCGCTCTTCACGCGGCTCGCGAGGGGCGCGTTCTTCACGCGGTGCACGTTCTTCGCGCGGCTTGCGCTCTTCATCGCGACGACCATTACGGTTGCGGCTCTGCTGACGACCGTTGCGACGTTCTTCGTTGCGGGCTGGACGCTCGGTAACTGGTTTTTCAACCACCACCGGTGCGGCTGGCTCTTCTTTGGTCGCGAACAGGCTGACCAACGACTTCACCAGACCTTTGAACAGGCTTGGCTCTGGCGCGGCCACTGGAGCAGGTGCTGGTGCAGCAGGTGCGGCTACTTCGGTCGGAACCGGAGCGTTGGCGCGGGCTGGTGCGGTCTTGACCGCGGCTTCCTGGCGAACCAGGGTGCGGGTCGCGGCGGCTGGCTGGACTTCTTCGACGTCGGCAGCGGCAGCAGCGATTTCGTAGCTGGACTGGTTGGTCGCGGCTTCCGGGCTGTCATCACGCAAACGCTGAACTTCGAAGTGCGGTGTTTCGAGGTGATCGTTTGGCAGGATGATGATACGGGCACGAGTGCGCAGTTCGATCTTGGTGATCGAGTTGCGTTTTTCGTTGAGCAGGAACGCAGCCACCGGGATCGGCACCTGGGCGCGAACTTCGGCAGTGCGGTCTTTCAGGGCTTCTTCTTCGATCAGGCGCAGGATCGCCAGTGACAGCGACTCAACGTCACGGATGATGCCGGTGCCGTTGCAACGCGGGCAGACGATGCCGCTGCTTTCGCCCAAGGATGGACGCAGGCGCTGACGGGACATTTCCAGCAGGCCGAAGCGCGAGATACGGCCGATCTGCACGCGAGCGCGGTCGGCTTCCAGGCATTCGCGGACTTTCTCTTCCACGGCGCGCTGGTTCTTGGCAGGGGT